>NZ_VWWH01000006.1:0-186832 GCF_011753045.1 Burkholderia sp. Ap-955 | reverse complement strand
CGCGCCGAACGCACGAGCGGCGCCGCGCACGAGTGCGCGAGCACGTTCGAAATCGCCGAGTTGCGCCATCGCGATCCCGCGCAGCGCGAGCGCCGGCGCATCGTCGCGCAGCGCGACGCGGTTCAGCGCGCCGAGCGCGTCACCGGCCGCGAGCGCGCGCGCGGCCGCCGTGATCAGCGAATCCATCCGAATCCCGACACACTTGTCACTCCCTCCGGTCCGATGTCCGCCACTAATCTAGCACCACGCACACGGCACCGGACGCCGTGCCCGGATACCCATCGGAAGGAGGAACCCGCCATGACGACCCATCTCACCGGAACACGCGACGAATGGCTGGCCGAACGCCGCGCGCTGCTCGACGCGGAAAAGGCGCTGACGCGGCAAAGCGACGAGCTCGCGCGGCGACGCCAGGCGCTGCCCTGGGTGCGCGTCGACAAGACCTACCGGTTCGACACCGAAGACGGGCAGGCAACGCTCGACGACCTGTTTCGCGGCCGTTCGCAACTGCTCGTCTATCACTTCATGTTCGGCCCCGACTACAAGGCCGGCTGCCCGTCGTGTTCGTCGATCGCCGACGGCTTCGACGGCTTCGCCGTGCATCTGGCGAACCACGACGTGACGCTCGCCGCCGTGTCACGCGCGCCGCTCGCGAAGCTGCTCGCGTACCGGCAGCGGATGGGGTGGCACTTTCCGTGGGCGTCGTCGGTCGGCAGCGATTTCAACTTCGACTTCAACGTGTCGTTCACCGAAGCGCAGCAGCGCGCCGGCGACGTCGAGTACAACTACGCGCGGGCCGGTCACGCGATGGACATGGATCCGCCCCCGGCACCCGTCGTGGAGTTCTCTGCGACGTGCGGCACGGACGCGGTCACGTATTCGCTCGACCGGCCGGGGATGAGCGCGTTCGTGCGCGAGGACGGCGCGGTTTATCACACGTATTCGACCTATGCGCGCGGCCTCGACGCGCTGTGGGGGATGTACCAGTGGCTCGATCGCGCGCCGCGCGGGCGCAACGAGACCGGCCCGTGGTGGCGCCGTCATGACGAGTACGCACGCGGCTGAGCGCGCCGGCGACGAACGGGGGCGGGCGATGACTCGGCCTGCGGCCGGCGTGGCGGGCCCCGATCCGCGGGCCTTCGCGGTGGCGCTCGCGGCCGTGTTCGCCGTTGCCGTTGTTGCGACCGTGACGCAGCACGCGTCGATGGCCGCGATGGGCGGCGCACCGGTGTCCGGCGGCTGGATGATGTCGGCGGCATGGCAGCGGCCGTGCGGATGGGGCGCCGGCCGCACGTTCGCGGCGTTCGCCGGCATGTGGGGCGCGATGACGGTGACGATGATGCTGCCCGTGCTGGCGCCGGTGCTGTGGCGATACCGGCAGAGCGCCGGTTCGTTGGCGGCGGCGCGTTCGACCTGGCTCGTCGCCGTGGCGGGCGCCGGGTATTTCGCCGTGTGGATGGCGGTCGGAGCGCTCGTGTTTCCGGCCGGCGCCGCGCTGATGAGCGCAGCCGCACGGCTGCCGGCGCTCGCTCGCGCAATGCCGTTCGTGGCCGGCACGGTCGTATTGGCCGCAGGCGTCCTGCAATTCTCCGGATGGAAGGCGCGCCGGCTGACGTGCTGCCGGCACGCGGCGACCTGCGTGCATCCGCCGCACGCGGAGACCGGTGCGGCATGGCGGCACGGCGTGCGAGCCGCGATCCGATGCGGCGCGTGTTGCGGGAACCTGATGGCGGTCGCGCTGGCGGCCGGCATGATGGATCTGCGCGTGATGGCGGTCGTGACGGTTGCGATCGCCGCCGAGCGCCTTGTGCCGGCCGGCGGGCGGGTTGCGCGGATCGTCGGCGGTGTCGCGATCGGCGGCGGCATGGCGATGATCGTCCGCGCGGCCGGGCTGCCGTGAGGCGGGACGGTAGGCCCGTTCGGCCTATTCGGCCCGTTGCCGGGCCGGGCTCCATCGCCGCCGCTACCGCGGCGTGGCCCGTCCGCAACAGCCGGATGGGCCGTTTCGCGGCCGGCTGCGCGAATGGCTCGATGCGGCGGTGAAACGAAAAGCGATCGAAAACGAACCGAACGGCGATCCGAACGATTCGGCCCCCGAACGGCCGAAACCGGCTAAGCCGTTGTTCGTGTTGTGAAAATTCACGGCGCTTCGCGTATAATTCGCTTTTGCGCCCATAGGATTTGCCATGCGTCTGATCCAAAAAGCACTCACTTTCGATGACGTGCTCCTCGTTCCCGCCTTCTCCGACGTTCTCCCGCGCGACACCAGCCTCAAGACCAAGCTGACCCGCAACATCTCCCTGAACATGCCGCTCGTGTCCGCCGCGATGGACACGGTCACCGAAGGTCGCCTTGCGATCGCGATGGCACAGCAGGGTGGCGTCGGTATCGTCCACAAGAACCTGACGCCGGCCGAACAGGCCCGCGAGGTCGCGAAGGTCAAGCGTTTCGAATCGGGCGTCGTCCGCGATCCGATCACGGTGCCGCCGCAAATGAAGGTGCGCGACGTGATCGCGCTGTCGCGCCAGCATGGCATCTCGGGCTTCCCGGTCGTCGAAGGCCCGCAGCTCGTCGGTATCGTCACGAACCGCGACCTGCGTTTCGAAACCCGCCTCGATGAGCCGGTCAAGTCGATCATGACGCCGCGCGAGCGCCTCGTCACGGTCAAGGAAGGCACGCCGCTCGCCGAAGCGAAGGCGCTGATGCACAGCCACCGCCTCGAGCGCGTGCTGGTCGTCAACGACGCGTTCGAACTGCGCGGCCTGATGACCGTCAAGGACATCACGAAGCAGACCGAGCACCCGGACGCGTGCAAGGACGAACACGGCAAGCTGCGCGCAGGCGCGGCGGTCGGCGTCGGTCCCGACAACGAAGAGCGTGTCGAGCTGCTGGTGCAGGCCGGCGTCGACGTGATCGTCGTCGATACCGCGCACGGCCACAGCAAGGGCGTGCTCGAGCGCGTTCGCTGGGTCAAGCAGAACTTCCCGCACGTCGAAGTGATCGGCGGCAACATCGCGACGGCCGCCGCCGCGAAGGCGCTCGTCGAATACGGCGCGGATGCGGTCAAGGTCGGTATCGGCCCGGGCTCGATCTGCACGACGCGGATCGTCGCCGGTGTCGGCGTGCCGCAGATCAGCGCGATCGCGAACGTCGCGGAAGCGCTGAAGGGCACGGGCGTGCCGTGCATCGCCGACGGCGGCGTGCGCTTCTCGGGCGACGTGTCGAAGGCCCTCGCGGCCGGCGCGAACGCGGTGATGATGGGCAGCATGTTCGCGGGCACCGAAGAGGCGCCGGGCGACGTGTTCCTGTACCAGGGCCGCCAGTACAAGTCGTATCGCGGCATGGGTTCCGTCGGTGCGATGAAGGACGGCGCGGCAGACCGCTACTTCCAGGACAACTCGGCGAACATCGACAAGCTCGTGCCGGAAGGCATCGAAGGCCGTGTCGCGTACAAGGGCTCGGTCAACGCGATCCTGTTCCAGCTGGTCGGCGGCGTGCGCGCGAGCATGGGCTACTGCGGCTGCAAGACGATCGACGAGCTGCACGACAAAGCCGAATTCGTCCAGATCACCGCGGCGGGCATGCGCGAGTCGCACGTGCACGACGTGCAGATCACGAAGGAAGCGCCGAACTACCACGTGGACTGATCGCCGATGAAACCGCTGCTGCGAGCCGTGCTGATCATCGATGCCGTCCTGCTGCTGGCGTTCGGCGTGCTGTTCGTGCTGACGCCCTGGCAGTCGCTCTTCAACGCGCTGCAGCTTGCGAACGTCCAGCCGGCGATGCTCGGCCAGGCGTTCGGCATCGCGTTGCTCGGGCTCGCGTGGCTCGCGTTTCATGCAGCGTTCAACGGGGATCTCACGGCGCCGGTCGCGCGATCGGTCGGCCATGTGTATTGGCTGACCGGCGCGCTGACGATCGTCTGGTCGATCGGCGCCGGCAGCGGTCCCGCGCTCGCGGCCGCCGGCCGTGTGCTGTCGGCCGTGGCCGGTGTCGCGCTGATCGTGCTCGGCCTCGGCGGCGTGCGGCTCGCATCGGCCGTGCGCCAGCGCGAAAAAGCGCAGGCGCTCGAGGCACGCGCGCCGGCGCAGCGTCCGGCCGAGCCGGCGATGGCGCCCGTGTCGTCGCCCGCACCGCAGCGTGTCGAACCCGTCGTGAGCCGCCCGGCAGCGTCCGCTGCATCGTCGTCACCGGCCGCATCCGGCCCATCGTCGTCCGGCACCGTCGCACTCGACGAGCGCCCGCCGATGCAGGATTGACCGGCCATGCGTCGAGCGTGCTGCCTTCCGCCCGACGCCGCTGTCCATGCTATTGACGCAGCGCATGATGAAAATGATGCGCTGCTTTTCTTATTCTCTTCATCCCGTCCGCAGCCATGCACGACAAAATCCTGATTCTCGACTTCGGTTCGCAAGTCACCCAACTGATTGCGCGACGCGTGCGCGAAGCGCACGTCTACTGCGAAATCCATCCGAACGATGTGTCCGACGACTTCGTCCGCGAGTTCGCGCCGAAGGCGGTGATCCTGTCGGGCAGCCATGCGAGCACGTACGAAGACCATCAGCTGCGCGCGCCGCAGGCCGTGTGGGATCTCGGCGTGCCGGTGCTCGGCATCTGCTACGGCATGCAGACGATGGCCGTGCAGCTCGGCGGCAAGGTCGAATGGAGCGACCACCGCGAATTCGGTTACGCGGAAATGCGCGCGCACGGCCATACGCGCCTGCTCGACGGCATCGAGGACTTCAAGACGGACGAAGGCCACGGGATGCTGAAGGTCTGGATGAGCCACGGCGACAAGGTTGCCGAGCTGCCGCCGGGCTTCGCGCTGATGGCGTCGACGCCGAGCTGCCCGATCGCCGGCATGGCCGACGAGGCACGCGGCTACTACGCGGTGCAGTTCCATCCGGAAGTCACGCACACGGTGAAGGGCCGCCAGATCATCGAACGCTTCGTGCTGCAGATCGCCGGTGCGAAGCCCGACTGGATCATGAGCAACCACATCGAGGAAGCTGTCGCGAAGATCCGCGAGCAGGTCGGTGACGAGGAAGTGATTCTCGGCCTGTCGGGCGGTGTCGATTCGAGCGTCGCCGCTGCGCTGATCCATCGCGCGATCGGCGACCAGCTCACCTGCGTGTTCGTCGACCACGGCCTGCTGCGCCTGAACGAAGGCAAGATGGTGCTCGACATGTTCGAGGGCCGCCTGCATGCGAAGGTCGTGCACGTCGACGCGTCCGACCAGTTCCTCGGCCACCTGGCCGGCGTGACCGATCCGGAAGCGAAGCGCAAGATCATCGGCCGCGAGTTCGTCGAGGTGTTCCAGGCGGAGGCGCAGAAGCTGTCGAAGGCGAAGTGGCTCGCGCAGGGCACGATCTACCCGGACGTGGTCGAATCGGGCGGCACGAAGACGAAGAAGGCGACGACGATCAAGAGCCACCACAACGTCGGCGGCCTGCCGGAAACGCTCGGCTTGAAGCTGCTCGAGCCGCTGCGCGACCTGTTCAAGGACGAAGTGCGCGAGCTGGGCGTTGCGCTCGGCCTGCCGCCGGAGATGGTGTACCGCCATCCGTTCCCGGGCCCGGGCCTCGGCGTGCGGATTCTCGGCGAAGTGAAGCGCGAGTTCGCGGACCTGCTGCGCCGTGCGGACGCGATCTTCATCGAGGAACTGCGCAACACGACCGCGACCGCGCAGGATGCGGCCGCCGGCCTGTGCGGCGAAGCCGATGTCGGCAAGAGCTGGTACGACCTGACGAGCCAGGCGTTCGCGGTGTTCCTGCCGGTGAAGTCGGTGGGCGTGATGGGCGATGGCCGCACGTACGACTACGTGACGTCGCTGCGCGCAGTGCAGACGACCGACTTCATGACCGCACACTGGGCGCACCTGCCGTACGCGCTGCTTGGCCGCGCGTCGAACCGGATCATCAACGAGGTGCGCGGGATCAACCGGGTGGTGTATGACATCTCGGGGAAGCCGCCGGCGACGATCGAGTGGGAATGATCCGGCGTCCGGCACCGGCCGGCATCCGTTGGCAGTAAAACACACCTAAGCCCGCGATTTTGCGGGCTTTTTTGCATTCATGTCCGGCAATGGCCGGTATCTTCCGGCACCCTCAAGCACGTTTTCCTTATGGTATGAACGATGGTATCGTTTCTGCGTGATGCCATGACGTGCTACCGATACCATACGCCTGCCTTGCGGCGCATCATGGTATTGATTCTGGATAACACATTGATTTTTCGTGTTTTTCATCCGGAATTGGACGGTCCTCAGATCATGGTATTTGAACCGAATCTGAACGCCGATCATGCTGACCGATACCAAGCTTCGCAACCTCAAGCCGAAGGACAAGCTGTACAAGGTGAACGACCGCGATGGCCTCTATGTTGCCGTCACGGCTGCTGGAGCTATCTCGTTTCGCTATAACTACTCGATCCACGGCCGGCAGGAGACCATCACGTTTGGCCGGTACGCAGTCGGGGGCATTTCTCTTTCGGAGGCGCGCGAGCGTCTTGGTGAGGCCAAGAAGATGATTGCGGCTGGAAAGTCGCCGGCCAAGGAGAAGGCGCGGGACAAGGCTCGCATCAAGGATGCGGAGACTTTCGACGCCTGGGCGGAAAAATGGCTGCGTGGGTACCAGATGGCTGACTCCACGCGGGACATGCGGCGTTCAGTCTACGAGCGCGAGCTGAAGCCCAAATTTGGTAGCCAGAAGTTGGCGGAGATTACGCATGAAGACCTGCGGATGCTAACCGACGCCATCGTGGAGCGCGGTGCTCCGGCAACCGCAGTGCATGCTCGTGAGGTGGTATTGCAGGTCTTTCGCTGGGCCGTCGAGCGCGGGCAGAAGGTCGAGAATCCGGCAGAACTGGTGCGCCCAACATCCATCGCCAAGTTCGAGCCGCGCGATCGTGCGCTGACACCCGAAGAAATCGGATTGATGTACCAGTACATGGAGCGCATCGGCACGACGCCATCCATCCGGGCCGCCGCCAAGCTGCTGCTGCTGACGATGGTGCGCAAGAGCGAGCTGACCAACGCGACCTGGAGCGAGATCAGTTTCAGTGACGCGCTTTGGACGATTCCGAAGGAGCGAATGAAGCGACGCAATCCGCATCTGGTGTTCCTGTCCCGGCAGGCGCTGGATATCTTCATTGCCCTCAAAACCTTTGCTGGTGGATCGGACTACGTGCTGCCGTCGCGGTACGACTCGGACTTACCCATGAGCAGCGCCACGCTCAACCAGGTGCTGACGCTGACATACCGGCTGGCGCAGAAGGAGGGGAAGTCGCTCGCCAAGTTCGGGCCACATGACTTGCGGCGACATGAGGCCGGCTACAACACGGACTGGATTGAAAAGTGCTTGGCGCACGAGCAGAGGGGCGTCAGGGCCGTCTACAACAAGGCTGAGTATCTAGAGCAGCGCACGGCGATGTTGCAGGATTGGGCGGACATGATCGATGAATGGACGCTAAAGCAGCCAAAGGAGCTAGCCAGTTGAAATCTGCGGTTGGATGTATAGGCCGAGACCGGACCGGTCAGTCAACGTCAGCTTAGGTTTCGGACAATACGACTGCTCGTCGCCAACAGCGGTGATCGACCCGAAGCGGACTCCCGGATCAGAGCAGCGAAGCCACCATTTGTCGAGACGAAAAACTCGACGCTATCGCATTCAACGGGTTGGACGGCAAGATAATCATTCAACTCCATCCACCCCATGTTTCACGAATGCCGTAAGCCGTGCTATTTTACAAACATTCGCTTCCATTGCACAGAATTCCGCTCTGCACCCAGACTGTAGCGCAACAACAGCAACAACAAATTTGTCGTGAACTTGATTCGGAAAGTGCGTCGCTTTCAATGCATAAGAGGCGACGTTCCAAGCGCTAACTAATACTACCCATTAAGCAAGTTCCGTGCCTCGAACGCTATCCAGCCTTGCTTAGCCCTGAAGTCGGAAAGTTACCGTTATGTTAAAAATTACGCTTACCATCCTGGTTGTTTTGATTAGTGTTTATTGGGTGGGTGAAAAGGCCAGAAAAAATGTGAAGATCGACGAATTTTTATCGTCGATTGAGGGGCGTTACTCATCGCTTAACGAGCGAATTGAAGACGCAACAATCCTAAATGGACTACGCTTTCTTCGTCGACTCTATGGTTGGGCAAGTATTTTCTTGTTCACCTGCCTCTTCGTTGTTCAACGATTTTTCCAGTCAAGCGTAGCAAGCTTCCTACCTTTATTTTGGTTTTTTTCGTTCACCTTTATGGCTTGGTTCTCGATCAAATGGGTCATCAGCCATAAGAATACCATTGGTGAATTCTCGAGAAACTACGCGCTCTTCATCTTTGGGCCGCTTCTCATGGGCATTTTTGACCTGATATTTCATACTCCATTCACGAAAATTCTATTTCCCCCGATTCAGCAAGCCGCGACAATTTCACACTTAAGCATCCCCGATATATCAAATCCACTTGCCATTGGGGGTGCCCTCTCCCTGGTAGTTCTTGCCATTTTATGTTTTTACTACATACTCACTTGGGCTGTCGCAGTTCCTGTATTTTTAGTTTCCGTATTCACGGTAATTCTCCCTATAAAGTTCGCAAGACTGCTTGCCAAAATTGATCGAGTAAACACATTTTTCTGGTTTACCGTATTTATTATGATTGTGATTTCGATATGGCTAACACAGCTCTAAGATGACTAATCTTTTAGTCAATCAGGCTGTCCAAAGCTGCGCTTTAGGTCCGTTTCGTTTCTACACAACTCGGGCAGCGGGTTGCCTCTAGCGTTGAGTGACTGCTGTTTGGTCCAGCCCTTGTCTGATCAGGACCGAACTGAGTCAGCCGATCTGACGCTGCCTGTTTGATCTAGTCCAACCTTTTACAGGTTAGACCGCCAGGGAGGCCGTACCTATGGATACACACTATGTTTATTTAATTGCATGTCGCGGTGAAAGTAAGATCTACGTAAAGCTCGGTCTGACATCAAGCATTCAGCGTCGCCTGTCAAACATTCAGACCGGATGCCCACATTCGATAACGCATGCTTTCGTTGTGCGGTCCGCGTATCGCGAAGAGGTTGAGGGTCTAGAAAAGCTTCTGCACGTTCTTTTGGAACCGGAATGCCTTCGCGCGGAGTGGTACGAAGGGACGAAGAGATTTTTTAGAACGCTTGATGCTGTGCTTTCGAGAATAAATGACGGCGGATTCACCCACGAAGAGCGTTTGGACATGCCGGACTTCGTAGGGCCGGAGTTCGAAATCATGCTGCATCGGCACGAGTTCCAGTTTTTAAGACTCCAACTACCAATTCGAAAGGGGCGCGATCCGATTGATAGCGCTCAAAACGCGAGCCCAGCAGAGATTGCAGACGTCTTGGCGCGAGAGCTGTCCACGCCCTTGATGCGGGCCGGTATGCTAGCCGTCGAGCTCCAGCAATAAGTGTGCGTTGCCCGTGCACCGAGGCATTGGCTCGGATTTCATTGGCCCTTGAGGGGGCGCAGCATTTTAGCCGCTAAAAGGAGTGGCAGACCTAGAGCCCGGACGCATGGCCTGAGTGCCTGACGACTTGCGCGTCTTGATCCATTCCTCGACCTCGGCCAAATCCCAGGCGACGTTTCGACTGGTGAGCGCAATGCGACGTGGAAACTCCCCGCGCTGCTCCATGTTGAAAATCGTGCGCTCAGACAGTGGGATCATCGCCAGTAGTTTCTTGCGGTTGATGAGCGTCTTACTTGTCGTTGCCTGCATCCTTTGGCCTCTTTCAATCACTTGCGAACATGTGCCTGATACTGCCTGCGAATGCTGATAGTTTCGTCCTATTAGTTGGTCAAATAGGTTGACGCCGCAGGCGCGACTTTGTGCTCAAGAAGAAGATTTCGGGTATCGATGCCAGCGCCTTCGATACCGCTTGGCGCTCGATGCGCAGCTTTCGCGCAATCTCCGACTGATTGAGTCCAGACCACTGGAGCATCAACATCTGCTTCTTGCGATCCGACAATTTCGAGTTCACCATCTGCCGCGCTTGATTGCGTAGTTCTGCCTTGTCCGCTGACTGCAAGACCTGGCCAGCGACGTAGTGGCAGAAGTAGCTGTCAACCAGTTGATCGCCCGATTTCACTTGGGGCGTAGCCGGCTTTGCACACTGCTGGCTAAGCCTTGCAAGTTCGAGGTCGAACTGAGCGAGTGAGCGTCTCGCTTGCCTGTATGAAGGATTCCACGCGCCGCTCGGCAATTTGGGCCGGTGATTTAGGCAGTACAGGCTGCTGAGCCGAAGCCTCTCTTCTGGATCGTCGGCCTTTGGGTCATCGCTTCCACCAGCGAATGAGGTCAGCTCGGCGAGTGTTCCGCAGAATCGACAAAACCCCTGATGGCGCTCGCCATTCAGGCGAGTATCACGCACCTGCGATTTCGCCGGCCGTTTGCAGGCACAGTCCCACACGAGTTCGATTAGTGATTCCAGTGTTGCGACAAAGCGCCGATTTCTCGCGGACTGTCGATCTTCCGTGAGAACGAACGCGCGCAGCAGTTGGCAGTATCACCGGTTACGTCTACGATCCCCAAGCGGCAAAGCTGGTGAAGGCGGGGTAGTACGAGCTCAAGTTGAAGTCTACCGAAGAGTAGCTGTGACAGTTCCGCTGCGCCGTGCGGCGGAAGTTAGCCAAAAGAAGGGGCGATTGTGAAGCTCAAGAGGGAAGCCAAGACACTGAAAGCTAAGGCCATCGCATCGTTGAAGCGTGGGCTGGAAGCGTTCAATAACCACGACGACGACGGGAGGCCGGAGACAGTCCTGCTCATGCTCCAGCACGCCAGCGAAATGTTGACCAAGGCGATGTTGGTTCAGAAGGGGCAGGACGTTTTCGACAAGGAGAAAGGTATCTCCATTGGCATTGAGAAGGCGTTGAACATCGCCCAGTCCAAAGGTTGGCTGAGCGCAGCGCAAGCCGGGTCCATTCGCGTCATCGACGCGATGCGCGACCAAGCCCAGCACTGGATGATCGTGGTTCCCGAGGATGCGCTCTACATCAATGCTAGGGCGTTGATCACCACGGTGGATGAAATCCTCACCGGGCACTTCGAAGACACACTCGCCGACAACCTTCCTGTGCGCGTCCTGCCCCTGTCCACCCAAGCTCTCCCTGATTTCTTAATGCTGGTGAATCGGGAATACGCGCAGATTCGAGAACTGCTTGCTCCGGGCCGGAGAGCGCGGGACGAAGCCAGGGGCCGAATCACGGCACTGCTGGCGATGGAGGCCCATGTCAGCGAAGAAGTGGCGGTTTCCAAGCGAGACCTAGACCGAATCGAGGAGGCCATCAAAGTGGACACTCCGATGGAACAGGTGTTCCCACGGTTGATGACCCTAGCGACGAACGTTGAAGGGGAAGGCCCGACGATTCGCGTTCGCATCACCCGAGCTGCAGATGCTCCTGCGGTTCGCTACGTGTCGGGCGACGATCCCGAGGGCGCGGCAGCCATCCGTGAAGTGGATCTCCAGAAGAAATACCACTGGAGCCCCAGTGCGTTGGCGGAAAAGCTGGGACTGACGGTCAATAAGGCCAAGGCTGTTCGCGACTTCCTGCGGATAGATGAAGACCCGGCCAACGTCATGGTGTTCGAGTTCGGGTCTCAGAAACATCCCCGATATTCTGATAACGCGTTACACGTGCTTCGGGACGCCATCACTCCCGAGCTGGTCGAGCAAGCGTGGCGTGAGCGCCCGCGGGGGCGCGGTAGATAGCGTGTTGAATAGGCACGAGGTATAGGATACGAATCGGCCTAAACCGACTTCCAATATGCCGTGAATGCAGCGTGCAGCGTGCAGCGGGCGGGGATAAACCTACGCTGGGTGGATAGATGCCAATCGAAGACTTTTTAGATGAAACTCTTGGTGTTCTCGAACAGTTCTATTCCGAGATGCAGCCATCTAGGGGTGCTGTGCTTTATCGCGAGGTCGGGCCGCATCGCCAGTTCCGGCACGTTGCCCTCACTGATTCTTTAGCTTGTTACTTGAAGGGCGTCAAGACAGTATCGACACTTCGCGCATGCGTGCTGCTACTGCGGCACGGTTACACACAGGAGGTCGGTGCACTCTGTCGAATGGCCGATGATTTTTGCAACGAGATTTTCTTTTTGCTGGTTCCGCAGGGGCAAGCGGGTTGCAGCGATGATCAAGTGAAATTCTTAGAAAATTTCTATCAGGAAGAGTTTGAGCGACCTGATGATCCACTCCGATCGCCTCAAAAGCGAGGCACTGTTCCCGCAAAAAAGATTCATGCAACGTTTGGCAAGCTAGCGGCCGACGATCTGAATCCATCTGATGCTCAGGAGCTTCTTCGGACTACACAGCAGGCATTCTCTGGCTATGTTCACGGTGCATACCCCCACATTATGGAGCTTTTCGGTGGAGACCCGCCGCGCTTCCATATGTCTGGAATGCTCGGAACACCGCGAATTGATGAGTGGCGCGCTCAATTGGTCGGTTACGTTCACCGGCTGATCATGGTTACGATCTTAGTTGCTCGAAAGCAAAGCCTACTTGACTTGGAGGCTCCGCTCCGCGCTTTTCTGGCCGACTACGAAGGACGCACGGGTACAGAGCCGAAAATTACCGCAAGTAAGATGCTCGCTGAGTACAAGAAGGACCGTGCCACCTAAGACTCACGTACTTGTGACGAGTCAGTAGAAATGTTTGGAAGGAAGTGGCAGTTTTTAGGCATGGTATACCGGATGGTATCGCCGAGTGAATTAACTTCAACGTATTGATTTAATTGGAAAAACTTTTCTGTTTATTATCGAGTGGGAGTGAATTGACGTCCTTCGATGATTATCGCCAGCCACCGAAAACTGCCGTAACGTTTTGACTTTCAAGTCAATACGTCGCGGAGTCTATCGGTGGCTATCGCCGGCCAGCAAAACAGGTTGGCGGTGGAGCTGACGGTAAAAATCGAGGCCGGATCAACACATTCCCGTTCACTATTCAGACTTTTACCGTCTTCGACGGTAAAAGTCTTCTCGGGGAAGCCTGTTTTACGCGGCTTTCCGGGCGTCCACAGGTCTCCCGATCCCTGGCGGTAAAACCTGACGGTAAAGCCGTCAAAAATTGGACACGGTGAACGCTTCGGAATATGCGAAACGGACTGCGTTCAAGCGGCTGCGCTGCCGCGAAGCGAGACGGCGTCGTACCAGCGTCGCAGGGCACGGAATTCTTCCGGAATCGACAAGTCGATCGCCTTGGCGGCGAAATCCACTGTGGCGAGCAGCGTGATGTCCGCTACCGAGAAGTTCTCTCCAGCGGCGAAGGGAGACTCGGCCAACCGCGCGTTCATGTCCGCGAACAGATTCTTCACGCGCCGCGTGCTGCGCTCGACCAGTGCAGGGATCTGCTCATAGTCGTGCGGTCCCGCGATCGCCCGGCCCTTCAGGCCGGGCGCCTTGTTACGAATCGCTTCCATCACTGACGCGAAACCTTCCTGCTCGATGCGGCGATCCCACATTGAGACCACGGCCTGCTCCGCGGGCGTAGTGCCGAAGAGCGACGGCGTCGGGTACACATCATCGAGGTAGCGGCTGATGACAGGCACTTCGCCGATGGCCGTCCCATCGTCCAGCACCAGCGTGGGCACGACGCGGCGCGGATTGATGGCGCGGTAGGCGTCGCCGTGTTGTTCGCCCGTGCCCAAGTCGACCGGGACCAGGGTTGGAGTGAGGCCCTTCTCGGCGAGCAGGATGCGCACGCGGCGCGAATTGGGCGACGAGGTGGCGTGATAGAGCTTCATTTGAATTTCCTTGAGAGATTGAATGGGTGAGGCGCCTCAGAGCTTGGAGCCGCCATCCACGCGCAACGTGTCACCGGTGATCCAGCGCGCGTGGTCCGAGGCCAGGAACGCGACGACGCTGGCGATGTCTTCGGGTTGGGCCAGGCGTTGCAAGGCCTGCATGCCGAGGGTTGCCTCGCGGCCGGCGTCCGTCTTGGTGAAGCTCGACATCTCGGTCTCCACCACGCCTGGCGCCACTGCGTTGACGCGGATGCCACGCGAGCCGAGAGCCGCGGCCCAGTGCTTCACCAGCGTATCGATCGCACCCTTGGTGGCCGAGTAGGCAGAAAGCGTACCGACCGAGGCGTGTGCCGCCAGCGAGGACAGCAGGACGATGCTGCTTCCTTTGCACAGAGCCGGCAGTAGTTGCTGCACGAGGAAAAATGGTGCACGCACGTTGACGGCGAAGAGCGCGTCGAAGTCCTCGACCGTCGTCTCCTCGATCGACGCGGCCTTGGCGATGCCGGCATTGGCCACCAGAACATCCAGTCGTCCGCCGATGATGGTGCGAACGCGTTCGGCGAGCTGGTGCGGACCATCCGGCGAACGCAGGTCGGTTGCGATCGACTCGGCTTTGCCGCCGGCGCGGCGGATTTCGTCGACCACGGTGGTCGCCTCCGTCTCGCCGCTGCCGTAGTGAACCAGGACCTGCGCTCCGGCCGCGGCCAGTGTCAAGGCGGTGGCTCGACCGATGCCGCGCGAAGCACCGGTGACGAGCGCGGTCTTGCCAGTGAGTGAGTTCATGACGTCCGTCTCCAAAGAGGTTGCGAGGTCGCTCAAGCGCTGGCCATGCCGGCCGGGCCTTCGTTCAGGAACTGAATGGCGTGCGCGACGAAGCGCTCCGGGTACTGATAAATCGAGCCGTGGCCGGCGTCCGGATAGATCACCAGTTGGGCGTTCGGCAGGTGCTGTTGCAGCGTGACGGAGTGCGCTGTCGGGATGATCGCGTCGTTGCTGCCCTGGACGATCAGCGTGGGCTGCTGGATCGACCTCAGGTAGGCCAGCGCATTCTCGTCCGGCGCGATCCATTTGCCGATGGCGGCGCCTTGGGCGGCGACGGTTTGCGCGCTCACTTCCGGGTCGCGATCCTTGCGGCGCCACTTGCGTTGAAGGAAGGCGACGCCGGCTTTCTGGCTGGCCTCGGACGGAGCGAAGTGCACCGACAGCCAGAGATGTTCAGGCGGCTCGTAGCGGCCCGCGAAGATCTCGGCCGAGCGGCTGGCCGTCATGTCGTTGCCGCGATGGCCGGTGCCGACGAGGATGAGCTTGCGCACGAGATCCCCGCCTTGAAGTGCGATCTCCTGCGCGACAAAACCGCCAATCGAGATGCCCAGCACATCGACCTGGTGGAGGCCGAGCGCGCGGATGAAGGCAATTGCGTTGGCGCCCATTTCCGGGAAGCTTGCCGGCGTCTCACCCGACGAGCTGGACACGCCGGCGTTGTTGAACAGGATCACCTCGCGCGTTTCTGCCAGGCCGTCGGTCACGGCCGGGTCCCAATAGTCCATCGTTCCGGTGTAGTGCTGGTTGAAAACGATTGGCACGCCGCTTGACTTACCGAACCGGCGATAGGCGAAGCGGATGCCATTGGCCTCGACGTACCGGGTCGGGGCGGTGTGATGGGTGAAGGTGTGCATGGTCGTATTCCTGATGAGGCTGACGGATCCTTGAGCGGGCAAGGCGCTGCCCGGCCCTGGTGCAAAGCCGGGCGTTGCCCGGGTGACAGGGAGGGCCGCGCCGGCTCGGCGCGGCTCGGATCAGCCGGCGGTCTTGCCGCCATCGACGGTGACGATCTGGCCGGTCACGAACGCTGCAGCGTCCGAAGCCAGGAAGCGCACGGCCGCTGCAATCTCGGCCGGCTTGCCGATGCGGCCCAGCGGCACGCCTGAAGTGAGCGCAGCCTTGTTCTCCGGCGTGGCGGTGAAGCGATCCAGCATGCCGGTGTCGGTCGGACCGGGAGCCACGGCGTTGACGCGAACGCCCGCGGCCGCCACTTCCAGCGCTGCGGACTTGGTCATGCCCTCGACGGCATGCTTGCTGCCGGCGTATACCGACGCGTAGGCCGCACCTTCATGGCCGTAAGTCGAAGAGATGTTGATGATGCTGCCGCTGCCTTGGGCAGTCATCACGCGCAGTTCGTGCTTCATGCTCAGCAGCGTACCGAGCACGTTGGTGTCGAAGGTGGCGGCGTAGCTGTCGGCGGTCTGGTTCACGATCAGGCCGGGCTGGCCTTCGGTGCCGGCGTTGTTGACGGCCACGTCCAGGCGGCCGAAGTGGGCCACGGTCTGGTCCACCAGATCCTGAACCTCCTGGTCGTGCCGGACATCGGCCTGGATGAAGTGGGCCTCGGCGCCCAGTTGACGGAGTTCGGACTCGAGTGCCTTGCCTTCCGCCGGCCGGCGGCCGGAGATGACGAGACGGGCGCCGCTGCCGGCAAACGCCAAGGCGGTGGCGCGACCGATGCCGGTCAGCGCACCGGTGACGAGAATGACGGGGTTGTGGCTCATGATATGCTCCTTGAGGTATGACGGTTGACGTATGGGCGATGGATTGCTGGGGGTTCATAAGCTGCTTATCCCGTCGCCTTGGTTGAGAATTTAGGGGCTTCCACTCAGAAACAAAAAGACTTTGTAAGCGGGTGGGAATGCCTAAAAAGCATGGGAGAAAGCATGGAGCTGAGACATCTGCGCTACTTCATCGCCGTGGCGGAGGCGGGCAGTCTGACGGTGGCCGCCGAGCGGCGGCTGCATACCTCCCAACCTTCGCTGAGCCGGCAGATCCGCGACCTGGAAGATCAGGTCGGCGTGGATCTGCTGAGCCGCAGCACGCGCGGCGTCGAGCTGACGCCGGCGGGGAAAGCCTTCATCGATCACGCGCGACTGGCCCTGAGTCAGGTCGACGCGGCGATCGAGGCCGCGCGCCGGGCGGCGCAGCCGAGCAAGCAGCGTTTTGCACTGGGCTTCTTGACCGGGCAGGAGATGACGTGGCTGCCGAAGGCGCTGAACGTGCTACGCGACGAACTGCCGAACATCGATGTGACGGTCTCCAGCGATTACTCGCCGGACCTGGCGGATGCATTGGCGCGTGGCCGGCTGGACCTGGCCTTTCTGCGCGCCGAGCCGGGCTTCGATCTGGAATACACGACGGTTGGGCAAGAGCCGCTGGTCGTGCTGATGCCGAGCGATCACACATTGGCTTCGCAAGAGCGCATCCGACCGCAACAACTCGTGGGACAGCCCTTCGTGGCCATGGCCAACAAGGCGCGCGTGCTGCGTTCTGTGGTGGACACGTACCTGCAGCGCGAAGGTGTGACGCTTACGCCCACTCAGGGCGTGGACAACCCGGCGATGGTGATGTCGCTCGTGGCGTCGACGCGCGGGCTGACGTTGATTCCCGACTACGTCGAGAACCTGCTGCCGTGGTCCGTGGTGAGCCGCCCCTTGGCGGGAGATGCGCCGACAATCGACCTCGTTGTCGGTTACAGCCGCTCCAACGCCTCTCCAATCCTCAAGCTCTTCTTGTCCCGGTTGAGCGAGCTGGTGCCAGCGGCCGCCAAACAAGCAATGCAGCCGACAATGTCATAAGGACGGGTGCCTGCCATTTTCGGCGCAGAACCTGCTCATCATGCCGCGCTGCAAGAGCGCGCGGGAGCGTGAATTCCACCTGCGCGTGACACGCAGGTGCGTCAGGACGACGAGAAGAGTAACCGGACGTCCGGCACGTACCGGACGACCTGACAGCAGAACACATCGAAGCCCGCTTCACAGCGGGCTTTTTTGTTTTTCGGCCCGATTGGCGCCGCAGCATGATTGAAGCATCGCGCGGCTTTCGCGTTTCGTCGACCAGGACACACCGAGACCATTCGTGTGCGACGACACGTCGCGGATGCCCTTATTTCCGCTCTCGTTCTGCTACCCCTTCCCGTTTCGCCGCGACTGTAATCGAGTGTAATTGATCGCTCCGCGCGCTCGGCCTAACTTCTTCCCGGCAGGTGCGCTTCGCGGATGGCTGGCTCAAGCCACCACGAAGCTTGTGATGAGCGTTATCGATGCGTGACTCGCGCAAGCCAGATTCGCCTATACGGCCCTGGCTCTCGGCTTTTCAACTCACAGCAGGAGAAATTGTCATGTCGAACCAAAATTTCAGCGAAATTCAGAAGTTCGTGGAGCAGGCGGACGGTTTGAAGCGCGTAGACGTCGAGTCAATCCAGCTGGGCTATTGGGACAATCACAATACCCTTCCTTTCATGCTCAATAACGAGGGTGGGAATTCGTTTGAAGTGGATGCCTCGAACACGGCGTTGCTGATCCAGATTGGAAACGCGGTCACAGCGCTTGGACAGAAGCAGAAGGTTGTGGCCTATCTGGGAGACCTCAGCCACGGCGGTACCCTCAAGGTGCTCCTCATCGGCCTTGCATAACACGAAAACAAGTTGCCGCTCAGTCGGTCAGCGTCGTGGGCGGCCACAAAATGGCCGTCCTGCCGTTGCCTTGTATTCCGAATCAACCGGAAGACTGCTGCGACAAGAAAACGGCTTGGCAGGTTGCCAAGCCGTTTTTCATTCATGGATTGCGCGAGTCGGAACCCTCGCGACCCGGATGCTCACGCGTGCGAACCCATGAGCGACCGCAGGTACGTCGGCACTTTCGCTTTTGCGGTGGCCTGCACACGCGTCATGAGCGCGTGATCGATGCGATTCAGTCCGTAAGTCCGCGCAATGTCGTGCTGCAATCGGCACCACAAGTGGCCGGCCATCTCGGCGTCGACCATCGCCCGGTGCGCACGGCCCGATTTCGGCAACCGCAGCATATCCACCAGGCTCGACAGGCGGTGACTCTGGGCATCCGGGTAGATACGTCGCGCCACGAGCATCGTGCACGCAAAGGCATGCTCGGCCGACATGCCAAGCAGCCCGAGTTCGGATTGCCAGAACCGTTTGTCGAAACCGGCGTTGTGGGCGACGACCGCATGCTTGCCGACGAACGCCGCGGCTTCCTTCATGACTGTCGACGCAGGCGGCGCCGCTGCGATCATCTCGTTCGTGATGCCGGTCAGTGCGACGACATCGGACGGTATGCGCCTGCCTGCATTCATCAGGCTCTGGAAACGATCGACGACTTCCCCGTCCCGGAGCAGGATGACGGCGATTTCGGTCGCTCGGTCGCCCATGTTCGGCGAAAGTCCGGTTGTTTCGAAGTCCAGTACCGCAACGGTTTGCATGGTCGAATCCTGTTGCTTCACGCGGTGTCGTTTAGAGTGGCCGAGAGGGTAGCATCTTCAGGCCCGCGACAGGCGTTCAGCCCGAGAAACGACCATCCGTGCGGCGCACGTCGACCCGATTGATAACCCTGAACGCCCGCGAATTCGTCTCGATCGGCCGTCGATTCGACAGGACGCTCGACGATGCAACAGGATGCTGGCTGCCGACTATTGGCCGCTCATTGATCCGCGCGTCATGCCGCAAGCCCGTTATCGCCTTCAACCATCCGGATCGGGCCGTGGTTTGTCCCGCACCCTGCCTGATGCTGAGTTCGATCAGGTCCTCGTCAATCTCGCGCCGGGCACGGCTATGCGTGCTGCGGCGAGGTCAGGGGTGCCGCGCGATAGCGCAGATGGATCAACGGATAAGCGCGCCCCTGCCCATCGAGCGCCGATCGCCCGGTGCGCTCGAAGCCGAGCCGTTCATAGAATCCCGCTGCCGATTCGTTCTGTTCGTTGACGTCGGTCGACAGGTCGGGGTGACGCTTGAGCGCGTCTTCCACAAGCAGGCGCCCGACACCCGCGCCATGGTGAGCGGGATCGACGAACAGCGCTTCCATGTGATTGCCGTCGAGCAGCATGAAGCCGATCGCGCGGTCGGTATCGTCGACGGCGAGATCGAGCGGTGCACCGGGCAGGAACGCGACGACTTCGGATTCGATCGCGCGTCGGTCGTCATCGCTGAGGAAATGGTGCGTGGCGTCGACCGCGTTGCGCCAGATATCCAGCACGTGTGTGCCGTCGGCCGGGGTGGACTTGCGAATTCTGATCATGGGTTGGCCCGTCTTTGATGTGTAATGGGAAGTTCGTCGGCGCGTAGCCGGCACCGTCATGGTCCCGGTCGGGCCGCTCGCAACGGCTGCGTGAAAGACGGCGGTATTTCAGGTTTCAAGTATTGGCCGGACGCTGCGCGTGACCCAGGACCGCCGCACGCTCGATCGCGCGTCGTGCGACATCGCGAACGCCTGCGCTCATCGGCAAGTCATCGCGGTCGAGTTCAGCGAGATCGAACCAGCGCGCGTCGAGCGCATCATCGCCGGCGGCAGGCGTGCCGCGCAACCATCGGCACAGCACCGCGACCATCACGAAATGCTGACGCACGTCGCCGCCGGCATCGTAATCGAACGCATCCAGCGCGGTAAAGGCGTCGAGCGCCTCGACGTCCATGGTCGTCTCTTCGGCGATCTCGCGCACGACCGCGTTCGCAATCGGTTCCCCCGCTTCGATCTTGCCGCCGGGAAAGCCCCAGCAGCCCGCATCTGGCGGATTGGCGCGACGCACCAGCAGCACGTCGCGCTCCCGCAGGACGATGCCGATCACGGCGGGAATCGGGCGGACGGAAGCGGGGGTGCTGGTTGGGGAGCGGGGTGAGTCGGACATGTGGTGCTACGCGCGGGTGCGTTCGAGTGTATGGGGCGGCCGGTGAAGATTCATTGCGCGCCGTCGGTGCGCTGCTCGATCGCGCGGATCACGGCGACCATGTCGTCCGCGCCATGTCCGGCCCGCTCGGTCTCGCCGTAGAGCGCATGGCAGATGTCGAGCAGCGGCGACGCGATGCCGATGCCGCGCGCGGATTCGGCGACGAGGCGCGCATTCTTCAGCACGTCGGTGATCGCGGCCTGCACCGAGAAATCGGCCGCGACGAGTTTGCCGAGCTTCACGCGCGACACGTCGCTCGCCATCGGACCCGCGTTCAGCACGTCGGCGAAGCGGGCGAGATCGATGCCGTGGCGTTGCGCAAAATGCGTGGCTTCGGTCAGGCCGGTGACCATCGTGATCAGGAACAGGTTCACGGCGAGCTTCATCGTCAGCGCCGACGGCACGTCGCCGCACACGAAGCTGTCGCGGCACAGCGGCTTCACGAGCGCACGGACGGCGTCGACGTCGTCCGGTGCGCCGGCGAGCATCACGACGAGTTGACCGGCTTCGGCCGGCTTGCGCGACCCCGACACGGGCGCTTCGACATAACGGCCCGATGCGGCGGCGATGTCGTCGGCCAGCGCGCGCGAATACTCGGGTGCGTTCGTGCCCATGTTCACGATGGTGTGGCCGCCGACACGGGCGGCGAAGCCGGTCGTGCCGCGCGCGAGGGCGCCGTCGATCGCCGCGTCGTTCGCGAGCATCAGGATCACGGTGCGGCAGGCCGCGAACACGTCGTCGATGTGCTCGGCCACGCGCGCGCCTGCGTCGCGCAGCGCATCGTCGCTGCCGTGCGACCGGCTCCATACGACGAGCGGCGTGCCGGCCCGCGCAAGATTGAGCGCCATCGGCGTGCCCATCACGCCGAGGCCGATGAATCCGACTGCGGTTTGCATGTTCTGGCTCCCACGGTGGGTGGAGACGAACGTGGGCGTCAGTATCGCAGCGTTTCCGCAGGCCTGCCATGTCATCCGCGCAGCCGCGGGAGCGACGTCACGGCCGCGCCGTCATGCCCGCCAGATACGGCCACGGATAGATGCCGCGCGCATGACCGTCGCCGAACACCACGCGGATGCCGTAGCCGGCTGTTTCAAGGCTGTCCAGCGTCAGGTCGGGCCGCGCATCGACACGACCGCCGTCGTGCCGGATCCGTCGACATTCCGCACACGGGCAATCACCGCGCAACCGGGCATAGCTGACGCGTTGCGTGTGACCGTCCGGCCAGCGGAGTGTCAACGTGCGCGCCGGATGATCGAGCACGATGTCGGTCGGGGAGATCATCGCGACGCCTCGTCGATCTGCCGGATCGCGATCCGCACGGCCTTGCGGACTTCCGGATCGTGATCCTCCACTGCGTGGGTCAGTGCGGGTAACGTCGCGCCGTCCCGCAATTCACCGAGCGCAAGCGCGGCTTCCTTGCGCAGGTTGCTGATCGCGTGCGAGAGCAGCACGACGACGGCCGGCGCCGCGGCCGCATCGCGCAGTTGCCCGAGCGCACGCGCGGCACGCAGGCGCACCTGCCAGTAGTCGTCATCGAGCGCGGCGACGAGCGGTTCGCGCGCGGTCGCGACGCGCAGCTTGCCGAGCGTCGTGGCCGCTTCCTCGCGCACCTGCCATTCGCGGTCGCGCAACGCGGCAAACAGCGCGTGGATGACGGTCGCATCGTCGGGTGTCGCGAACCCGATCGCGCCAACCGCAATACGTCGCACCTCCGTCGCGGCATCGGTTGTCGCGGTGCGCGCGAGCGGCGGCAGCGCACGCGGATCCTTGAGCCAGCCGAGCACCGCCACGGCTTCGACGCGCACCTCGGCGTGTTCGGCATCGAGCGCGTGCAGCGCGGGCGCGAACGCGCCGGGGTCGCGCACCTCGCGCAATCCGCGCAGCACGGCACGGCGCACGAACGGCTCGGGCCGGTCGGCCCATCGGCACAGCACGGCGCCCGATGTAGCGTCCTTCACTTCGGACAGGCTCTGCGCGGCGGCGTCGCGCACGTCGGCGTCCGGATCGAGCAATGCGCTGCACAGCGCGTCGACGACGTCGGGCTGCTCCCACGCGCCGAGCACGCGGGCGGCTTCGCCGCGCACGTCGGCCGACGGATCGTCGCTCAGCGCGGCGATGAACGCGGGCACGAACCCGGGGTCCTCGAGGTCGGCGAGTTCGAACAGGGCGACGCGGCGCACGGCGGCATCGGGCGCGGCGAGACGGGCGACGAGTGCGGCTTCGTCGGGGGCGTGTGCGCGAGGCGACGCGCTAGCGAAGGTGGAGTCGGGCATGGGCGACAGGAAAAGGCGTTGAGGGACACGGTCAGCGCAGCAGGTAAGGGATGTCGACCTTGACCGCGCCGGTCGGGCAGTCGCGCTCGCACGGCATGCAGTACCAGCATTCGTCGAACTGCATATAGGCCTTGCCCTTGGTCAGGTCGATCGCGAGCAGGTCGAGCGGGCATACGTCGACGCAGACGGTGCAGCCCTTGTCGGCGATGCACAGGGTCTCGTCGATCGTCACGGGTGCGCTGCTGCGCTGGAGGATGTCGTGCGGGGTATGGGGCATGGCAGGTTCCTCAAAGGGCGGCCGCGAGCGCGGCCGGCTCGCGGATGCGCAGATTCGTGTAGGCGCCGCGCTCGTCGTCGGCAAGCGGCACGACATACGGTTCGACCGGCCGCTTCTCGCTGCGCATCGCGCCGTCGGTGTCCTTGCGCAGCCAGGTATGGCAGAACCATTCGGCGTCGTTGCGATGTGGAAAGTCCACACGGTGGTGGTACAGCCCCCAGCGGCTTTCGGTGCGGAACAGCGACGCGCGCGCGGCCATTTCAGCGCAGTCGCGGATCGCGCGTACCTCGGCGGCGCGCATCAGTTCGTGCGGATGGTTCGCCTTTATCTCTTCGATATCCTCAGCAATGGCGTCAAAACGTTGAAGACCGATTTCCATCTTGCGTGTCACCTTCGGCGGTTGCAGATAATCGTTCACCATGCGGCGCAGCTTGTATTCGACCTGCGCCGGCGCGAGGCCGCGCTCGCGCAGCAGCGGGGCAAGCACACGGGTGCGTTCGGCGGCGACCTGTTCGTCGTTCACCGGCGCATGCTCGCGGCCGGCCACGTAGTCGGCCGCATTCTGGCCGGCAAACCAGCCGTACGTGAATGCGCCGAGCATGTAGTTGTGCGGGACGGCCGCCATGTCGCCGGCCGCGTAGAGCCCGGGCACGGTCGTCTCCGCGCGGGCGTTCACGTACACGCCGGATGCGCTGTGCCCGCTGCAGAAGCCGATCTCGGAGATGTGCATCTCGACCATCTGGCTGCGGTAATCGGTGCCGCGCCCGGCATGGAAGCGGCCGCGGCTCGGCCGCTCGTTCGTATGCAGGATCTGCTCGATGGTCTGGATCGTTTCTTCCGCGAGATGGTCGAGCTTCAGGAACACGGGGCCGTTGCCGCTTTGCAGTTCCTGGTAGAACTCCCACATCATCTGGCCGCTCCAGTAATCGCATTCGATGAAGCGTTCGCCCTTGCCGTTCGCGGTGAAGCCGCCGAGCGGGCCCGTCACGTACGCGCACGCGGGGCCGTTGTAGTCCTTGATCAGCGGATTGATCTGGAAGCATTCGAGATTCGCGAGCGCGGCACCGGCGTGATACGCCATCGCGTAGCCGTCGCCCGCGTTGGTCGGATTCTCGTAGGTGCCCATCAGGTAGCCCGAGGCCGGCAGGCCGAGGCGACCGGCTGCGCCGCAGCAGAGAATCACGGCCTTCGCGCGGATCACGTGGAACTCGGCGGTGCGACAGTCGAAGCCGAGTACGCCGCTCGCGCGGCCCTGCGCATCGGTCAGCACGCGCGTTGCGACGATCCGGTTCGTGATCGCGATGCGCGCGCGCTTCAGCTGCCGGTACAGCATCTTCTTGATGTCGTGTCCTTCCGGCATCGGCAGCACGTACGAGCCCATGTGATGGACCTTCTTCACCGCGTAGTCGCCGGTGCCGTCCTTCTCGAACTTCACGCCCCAGCGGTCGAGCTGCTCGATCGTCGCGAAGCTGTGCGTCGCATACGCGTACACGGCTTCCTGGTCGACGATCCCGTCATTGGCGATCGTGATCTCGCGCGTGTACTGCTCGGGCGTCGCATGCCCGGGGATCACGGCGTTGTTCAGGCCGTCCATCCCCATCGAGATCGCGCCGCTGCGCTTCACGTTGGCTTTCTCGAGCAGCAGCACGCGCAGGGACGGGTCGCGCTCCGTCGCCTTGATCGCCGCCATCGGGCCGGCGGTGCCGCCGCCCACCACGACGATGTCGTATTCGAGCACATGGGTAGTCATCGCTGTTTCCTTGCAGGTTTGCGCGGTTTCTGCCGGTCGATGCGCAGCCGGTACTGGAAGGCGTCGCCGCGGAAGTAGAGGTATTCGAAGTCGATCGGTGCGCCCGACGCGTCGTGCGTGAGGCGCTCGATGCGCAGTACGGGGCTGCTTTCCTCGACGTGCAGTGCATCGACGATCTCGTCGTCGGCGAGGATCGCGTCGATCGACACGTCGGCATGGCCGAGGGGGATGCCGCAGTCGTTTTCCAGGACCAGGAAAATGTCGCGGGTTGCGAGATCGGCGCCCGCGAGGCGCTTGCCGAGGGCTTCGGGCACCCACGTCTGTTCGAGCGACACGGGCTCGCGATTGAGCAGCCGCACACGATGAATCTCGACGAGCGGCGCGCCTTCGGGCACGTTCAGCTTCGTGGCGAGATGGCGGTCGGCCTTGACGGTGCGGAAGCTGCGCACCTGGTTGACGATCTCGTAGCCCATCGACGACATCGCCTCGGCGAAGCCCTGCAGCGAGGTCACGTTCTGGAATGCCTTCGGCTTCGACACGAAGGTGCCCTTGCCGTGCAGCTTGAACAGCAGTCCTTCCTTTTGCAGATCGCCGAGCGCCTGGCGCACCGTGATGCGACTGACGTCGAACATCGCGCAGAGTTCGTGCTCGGAAGGCATCCGGCTGTGCGGCGCATAGGTGCCGTCGAGAATGCGCGTGCGCAGCGTGTCCTTGATCTGCACGTAGAGCGGGGCCGCGGACAGCGGCACGACGTTGGAGGAGGTCATCGGTCAACTTGTTATGACAAGATCGCTCGAGTGTAGTCAGCCGGGTCGCGCGCCCCAACCAACTATTTCTGATTTCGACTTTCCGATTCCGGAAAAGCGCGGCGCCAGGGGCCGGACCGAACAGTCGATCCGACGTGCGGCGACGGCCGGTCCGCCCGTTGCGGGCGGAGCGGATCCGCGGACAATCAGAAAATTCGCCGGCGTGTGTGCCGCGCATGTCGATTTCGCGGTGCGCCGCCCGTCGTATCCATGTCGACCGGGCATTGCGCGAAGCAGGTGGCGCCTGGTTACCGAGGATCGCCGTAACGAAAAGGAGGTACCCCATGCCGGATTCCCGATACCGCTGGGTCATCGTCGCTGCGGGCGGCCTGATGGGCTGCATCGCGATCGGCGCGATGTTTTCGCTGCCGGTGTTCCTGCGCGCGATCGCGCGCGACACGGGCTGGTCGATGACCGGCATTTCCGGCGCGATGACGCTCGGCTTCATCGCGATGGCTTTCGCGAGCATGGGGTGGGGCAGCCTGTCGGACCGCATCGGCACGCGCCCGGTCGTCATCACGGGCGCCGTCCTGCTGTCGGCAAGCCTGGCGCTGGCGAGCCGCGCGCCGTCGCTGCTCGCGTTCCAGCTCACTTTCGGCCTCGCCGTCGGCGGCGCGACGGCTGCGATATTCGCGCCGATGATGGCGTGTGTGACGGGCTGGTTCGACACGCACCGCAGCCTCGCGGTGTCGCTCGTGTCGGCCGGCATGGGGATGGCGCCGATGACGATGGCCCCGCTGGCCGCGTGGCTCGTGTCGGTGCGCGACTGGCGCACGTCGATGCTGCTGATTGCGGCGCTGGCGGCCTTCGTGATGATTCCGGTGTCGCTGCTGGTACGCCGGGCGCCCGCGCTCGACGGCGCGCAGGCGGCTCCTGCGGCGTCGGCGCCTGCCGGCGAGCCTGCGGCGATGTCGGTCGCGGATGCGCTGCGTTCGCCGCAGTTCATCGTGCTGCTGCTGACCAATTTCTTCTGTTGCGCGACGCATTCGGGCCCGATCTTCCATACGGTCAGCTACGCGGTGACCTGCGGGATCCCGCTGATCGTCGCGGTGTCGATCTACAGCGTCGAAGGGCTCGCCGGCATGGCCGGACGGATCGCATTCGGGATCCTGGGCGACCGCCTCGGCGCGAAGCGCATGCTGGTGGCCGGGCTGCTTGCGCAGGCGCTTGGTGCGCTCGGGTACTACTTCGTGCGCACGCTCGACGGGTTCTACGCGGTCGCGATCGTGTTCGGCTTCATCTACGCGGGCGTGATGCCGCTGTATTCGGTGCTTGCGCGCGAGAACTTCCCGCTGCGGATGATGGGCACCGTGATCGGCGGCTGCGCGATGGCCGGCAGCCTCGGGATGGCCGCGGGCCCCGTCGCCGGGGGCCTGATCGTCGATACGTTCGGCAGCTACGGCTGGCTGTATCTCGGCTCGTTTGCGATCGGTCTCGGCGCGTTCCTGATCGCGATGATGTTCCGCCCGTTCGCGAATGCGCGGCGGGAAACGGTGGCTGCGTGACCCTGCGACCGAAGCGGGGACGGCTTCCGTTTCACCGGATCGGCGCGGCGTGGTCGGCGTTGCCACAGAAAAACAGGGCCCCACACCGTACCCGTTGGACGGTGTGCGAACGGCCCGCAGCCCGCTGCGGCGCAGCAGAGCGGCAAATGAGACCGATCGGCGTGCACGCCCCGCGATTCGGCCCCTAAAAATACAATATCGAGCATATATTCGAAGGGCCTGTCATACCTGCGTCACCCTGCTAGAATTCGGCCTGCCGCATTGTTCCGATTGACTGATGAGATTGCTTGACGCCCTGGTCGAACAACGTATTGCCGCCGCCGCCGCGCGGGGCGAGTTCGACGATTTGCCGGGTACCGGCGCGCCACAGGCGCTGGACGACGACCTGCTCGTGCCCGAGGAGGTGCGGGTGGCCAACCGTATCCTGAAGAATGCGGGCTTCGTGCCGCCGGCCGTCGAGCAATTGCGCGCGCTGCGCAACCTGCACGACGAAGTGCAGGCGGTCAGCGACCGCGCCGCGCGGTGCCGGCTGCAGGCGAAGATCCTCGCACTCGACATGGCGCTCGAATCGCTGCGCGGCGGCCCGATGGTGATGCCGCGCGACTACTGCCGGCGCATTGCGGAGCGCCTGTGCGAGCGCGGGCTCGACGAAGCGTCCGCCGAAGCGGGGCCGATGTGACGTCCGACGCGCTGCACGACGCAGCCCGGTCGGCAACCGCCCCGGCGGCCGAACCCGCCGCCGATTCCCCCGTTCCCGAAGCCGCGCCCGTATCGGCGCGCGACCTGCATTTCATGCGTCTCGCGCAGGCTGCCGCCGAAGAGGCGCGCGCGGCCGGCGAAGTGCCGGTTGGCGCGGTGCTCGTGCGTGGCGACGAAGTAATCGCACGCGGCTTCAACCATCCGATCGGCGGGCACGACCCGTCGGCCCATGCGGAAATGGCCGCGCTGCGCATGGCCGCGCAGCATCTGCAGAATTACCGGATGCCCGGCTGCGAGTTGTACGTCACGCTCGAGCCGTGCCTGATGTGCGCGGGCGCGATCATGCATGCGCGCATCGCACGGGTCGTCTACGGTGCCGCCGATCCGAAGACGGGCGCGTGCGGCAGCGTGATCGACGCATTCGCGAATCCGCAACTGAACCACCATACCGAAGTGACCGGCGGCGTGCTCGCCGACGAGTGCGGCGCCGCGCTGAAGTCGTTCTTCGCCGAGCGCCGTCGCGCGCTGCGCGAAGCACGGCTCGCCCGCGACGCCGAATCCGGCGCGTCATAGGCCCGCCCGCCGCGCCCGTCGCTCGATGCTCTACGCGAGCCGGGCGCACACGGTTCCGTGAACCGGAGACGGTTCGGACCCTCTAAGCAGGTTTGACGACCCGACACCTTTCTTCGCCATGTCCTTCCAGCCCGCCGCGTCCTACACCATCCGCCTGCTTGCGCCGTCCGGCTATCCGCACGACCCGGATGCGATCAATCGCGCGCTCGAGCGCCTCAGCACTGCACAGCATCGCATCGAGAACATCGAAGCGACGCAGCGGCGCTTCCAGCGGTTCGGCGGCACCGACGGCGAACGGGCAGGCGACCTGAACCGTCTTGCCGATCCCGAGCGGCCGCTGCCGGACATCGCGCTCGCGGTGCGTGGCGGCTATGGCGCCGCGCGCATCCTGCACGGGCTCGACTATCGCGGGCTCGAGCGCAGGCTGCGCGACCAGCCGGTCGCGCTCGTCGGCCACAGTGATTTCACGGCGCTCCAGCTTGCGCTGTACGCGAAGGCGCGCATCAAGACGTTCGGCGGCCCGATGCTGTCCGCCGACTTCGGCGCGGAAACGCCGAGCGACTTCACGATGCAGCACTTCTGGCAGACGCTGACGCAGCCGAGCACGACGATCATCGCCGAAGCGCCGCAGGTGCAGAGCGTGAACGTGACGGGCACGCTGTGGGGCGGCAACCTCGCGATCCTCACGTCGCTCGTCGGCACGCCGTACATGCCCGACATCGAAGGCGGCATCCTGTTCATCGAGGACGTCAACGAGCAGCCGTTCCGGATCGAACGGATGATCTATCAACTGCATCTGTCGGGGCTGCTCGCGCGCCAGCAGGCGCTCGTGCTCGGCCAGTTCACCGGCGCGCGGCCGTTCGAGTACGACAACGGCTACGACATGCAGGCGATGATCGAACAGGTGCGCGCGGTGATCGGGATTCCGGTCGTGACGGGGCTCCAGTTCGGCCACGTGCCTGACCTGCTGACGCTGCCGTTCGGCGCGCAGGCGCAACTGGTCGCGAATGCGCACGGTTTCCGGCTCACGTTGTCGGACTATCCGCACCTCGGTTGAGGCGGTCGGAGTCGGTCGAAAGGCGGGGGGTTCCCGCCTTTTTCTTTATGTAAGTGCGCAACTAACGGTCAAGTATTTTCGTCGACAGCAGCAAGGTCGTCACCGGATCTTGCACCAGTTTTGTCAACAAAATGACCGGGAGGGTATACGACGAGAAGCGCGCCTGTCATACGTATCAGCCTTGTCATGCATGGATTCGACGCATCGTGCACCGGACAGGGTCACGTCGATGCACACCGATTGTGCGCAATGCCGGAAAAGAATTGTTGACAATCTTTATGTCCACCCTAGGATGAGGATCATCACACGATGCCGATCATGAACGAGCCCGAATCCCACCCGTCCGGTGCAGCCAGTCCCGAAGCGATCGCCGAGCGGATCCGCACGGCGATCCTCGAGCATCGGCTCGCGCCGGGCGCGAAGCTGACGGAGGCGCAGCTCTGCGACGTGTTCAACGTGAAGCGCGGGGCGATCCGCCAGGCGCTGGCGCAGCTCGCGACCGACAAGCTGGTCGATCTCGAGCCGAACCGCGGCGCGTTCGTCGCGAGCCCGACGCTGCAGGACGTGCACGAGGTGTTCGAGATGCGCCGGATCATCGAGCTCGCCGTGGTCGAGCGGCTCGCGACCGGGCCCGGCGCGAAGCGGCTGAAGGGCGTCGCCTCGCTGATCGAGAAGGAACGCAAGGCGTTCGAGCGGCAGGACTTCGCGGCCTGGATCCGCCTGTCGGGCGAATTCCATACGGCGCTCGCCACGCTGATGGGCAATGCGACGCTCAGCGAGTGCCTCGAAGGGCTCGTCGCACGCTCGACGCTGATGTCTGCGCTGTACGAGTCGCACGGGCGCAGCCCGTGCTCGTGCGACGACCACGACGAGATCCTCGGTGCGCTGGAGGCCGGCGATCCGAAGCGGGCGGTGACGCTGATGGCGCACCACCTGCAGCATGTCGAACTGAAGATGCTGGACCGGCCCGCACAAGGGCAGGTCGATTTGCGCGAAGTGTTCGGCGGCGCCTGAGCGGCGACGCGAACCCGGCCACGCGCCACAAGAACGAGCGAAATGCAGGCCCGCGGCGTGTGCCGCGGGCCGCTGGTCCGACTCCGGGCGTCGATCCGGAGCGATATCGATGACGGTGGAGCGGCCTCCCGGCCGCGTCAAGGAGAAGTCATGGCTCAGTTCAGTGTGGCGCACGATAGCGCCTATCCGGCGGAAGAAGGCGGCGAGGGCGGTGATCCGACACTGCCGAATGGTTACAGTGAACGTCTGTACAACGAAGATTTGGCACCCCTGAAAAATCAGACATGGGGTTCGTACAACATCTTCGCGTTCTGGATGTCGGACGTGCACAGCGTCGGTGGCTACGTATTCGCGGGCAGCCTGTTCGCGCTCGGGCTGACGAGCTGGCAGGTGCTGATCGCGCTGATCGTCGGGATCGGCTTCGTGAACCTGCTGTGCAACCTGATCGCGCGGCCGAGCCAGCAGATCGGCGTGCCGTATCCGGTCGCATGCCGCGCGACGTTCGGCGTGCTCGGCGCGAACGTGCCGGCCGTGATCCGCGGGCTGATCGCGATCGCGTGGTACGGGATCCAGACCTATCTCGCGTCGAGCGCGCTCGTGATCGTCGTGCTGAAATTCTTCCCGCAATGGCTGCCTTACGCGGACGTGCATCGCTACGGCTTCCTCGGGCTGTCGGCGGTCGGCTGGGCCGGCTTCATGCTGCTGTGGGTGCTCCAGGCGTTCGTGTTCTGGAACGGGATGGAGACGATCAAGAAGTTCATCGACTTCGCGGGGCCGGCCGTCTACGTCGTGATGTTCATCCTCGCCGGCTACATGGTGTGGCGCGCGGGCTGGCGCAACATCGGCCTCAACCTCGGTGGCGTGAAGTATCACGGCGCGGAAGTGATTCCGGTGATGATCACGGCGGTGTCGCTGGTCGTGTCGTATTTCTCGGGGCCGATGCTGAACTTCGGCGATTTCTCGCGCTACTGCCGCTCGTTCGGCGAAGTGAAGCGCGGCAATTTCTGGGGGCTACCGGTCAACTTCCTTGCGTTCTCGCTCGTCACGGTGATCACGACGGCCGCGACGCTGCCGGTGTTCGGCGAACTGATCACCGATCCCGTCGAGACGGTCGGCCGCATCGACCATCCGACCGCGGTGATCCTCGGTGCGCTGACGTTCACGATCGCGACGATCGGCATCAACATCGTCGCGAACTTCGTGTCGCCCGCGTTCGACTTCTCGAACGTCGCACCGCGCCTGATCAGCTGGCGCGCGGGCGGGATGCTCGCGGCCGTCGCATCGATCTTCATCACGCCGTGGAACCTGTTCAACAACCCGGCCGTGATCCACTACACGCTCGACGTGCTCGGCGCGTTCATCGGTCCGCTGTACGGTGTGCTGATCGCCGACTTCTATCTCGTCAAGCGCGGCCGGCTCGTGCGCGACGACCTGTACACGATGTCGGAAAGCGGCACGTACTGGTACACGGGCGGCGTGAACCGCCGCGCGCTTGCCGCGCTGTTGCCGGCCGCGGTGATCGCGATCGTCTGCGTGATGGTGCCGGGCTGGCAGGGCGTCGCGAACTTCTCGTGGTTCATCGGCGCGGGGCTCGGCTTCGTGTTCTACCGGCTGCTCGTGAGCACGAAGGCCTGAGGAGCATGCGATGAAGATCCGACTGATCAATCCGAATACGACGCAGCGGATGACCGACGCGATGGGCCGCTGCGCGCGCGAGGTCGCCGCTGCCGGCACGGAGATCGTCGCGGTGAGCCCGCAGATGGGGCCGCCGTCGATCGAAGGGTATTACGACGAGGCGCTCGCGACGCCGGGGCTGCTTGCCGAGATCGCGCAGGGCGAGCGCGACGGCTGCGATGCGTACGTGATCGCGTGCTTCGGCGATCCGGGCCTGTACGCGGCGCGCGAGCTCGCGCGCGGGCCGGTGATCGGCATTGCCGAGGCCGCGATGCATGCGGCGAGCGTGCTCGCGCCGGGCTTCTCGGTCGTCACGACGCTCGCGCGCACCTGCGGGATGGCGTGGCATCTCGCCGAACGCTACGGGATGAAGCGGTTCTGCCGCAACGTGCGCGCGACCGACGTCGCGGTGCTCGAGCTCGACCGGCCGGGCTCGGCCGCGCGCCGGGTCATCGTCGACGAATGCCGGCGCGCGCTCGACGAGGACGGCGCCGACGCGATCGTGCTCGGTTGCGCGGGGATGGCCGAGTTCGCGCACGAGATCGAGCAGCAGATCGGCGCGCCGGTGGTCGAGGGCGTCACGGCGGCCGTCAAGTGGGCCGAGGCGCTCGTCGCGCTGCGTCTCGCGACCGCGAAGCGCGGCGACTACGCGCGCCCGCTGCCGAAGCGCTACGACGGCGCGTTCGCCCGCTTCAGCCCGCCGGACGGGGATCAGGCGGAACCGGTCGCGAATTTGCCGCAACCGCACATACACACCGTCTGACACGCACTATCTGCGCCGCTGTATGGGCGCGTATGGGCGTTTTCGCTAAACTGGGCCGTCATCGCATCGGCTTGCGCAGCCGGCCTCCGGCACCCGCGCAGTCGATGCGAACCCATTATTTCAGCGAGCTTTCGCCGCTCTTCGAACCATGTCACTCGATCCCAACTATCCTCGCGACCTGATCGGCTACGGCCGCCATCCCGTTCAGGCGAACTGGCCGGGGCGCGCCCGCGTCGCCGTGCAATTCGTGCTGAACTACGAGGAGGGCGGCGAGAACTGTGTGCTGCACGGCGATCCGGGCTCCGAGCAGTTCCTGTCGGAAATCGTCGGTGCGGCCGCGTATCCCGACCGCCACATGAGCATGGAGTCGATCTACGAATACGGGTCGCGGGCCGGCGTATGGCGCATCCTGCGCGAATTCGAGAAGCGCGGGCTGCCGCTGACGGTATTCGGCGTCGGCATGGCGATCGAGCGCCATCCTGAGCTTGCGCGCGCCTTCGTCGAGCTGGGCCATGAAATCGCGTGCCACGGCTGGCGCTGGATCCACTACCAGAGCATGACGCCGGAACTCGAGGCCGAGCACATGCGCCTCGGGATGGAGGCGATCGAGCGCGTGACGGGCGAGCGCCCGCTCGGCTGGTACACCGGCCGCGACAGCCCCAATACGCACCGCCTGGTCGCGGAATACGGCGGCTTCCTGTACGACTCCGACAACTACGGCGACGACCTGCCGTTCTGGATGGACGTTGAAGTATCGGGCGGCAAGAAATCGCCGCAGCTGATCGTGCCGTACACGCTCGACACGAACGACATGCGCTTTGCGACGCCGCAGGGCTTCAATACCGGCGATCACTTCTTCGACTACCTGCGCGATGCATTCGACGTGCTGTACGCGGAGGGCGACGAGGCGCCGAAGATGCTGTCGATCGGCATGCACTGCCGGTTGCTCGGCCGGCCGGGCCGGTTCCGCGGGCTGCAGCGTTTCCTCGATCACATCGAGAAGCACGATCGCGTATGGGTGACGCGCCGTGTCGATATCGCGCGTCACTGGCGTGAACATCATCCGTATCAGCCCAATCATCGAAACGAAGGGAAAGCATGAAGGCGATGCGCTACACGTTGGAACAACTGAACACGATGGCGCCGAGCGCATTTGTCGCGGCGTTGTCGGGGATTTTCGAACATTCGCCGTGGGTGGCCGAAGTCGCCGCGGGCGAGCGGCCGTTCGCGAGCATCGACGCGCTGCACAAGACGATGTCGGGTGCGGTGGAAACGGCCGGCGAAGTGCGCCAGCTCGCGCTGATCAACGCTCACCCGGAGCTGGCCGGCAAGGCCGCCGTGCGTGGCGAGCTGACCGCCGAGTCGACGCGCGAGCAGAGCGGCGCGGGCCTCGACCAGTGCACGCAGGAAGAGTTCGACAAGCTGCTGACGCTGAACCGCACGTATCGCGAGAAGTTCGGCTTCCCGTTCATCCTCGCGGTGCGCGGCTATGACCGGCACGGCATCATCGCGAACTTCGAGTCGCGCGTGAATCATTCGCGCACCGAAGAACTGCGGGCGAGCCTCGACCAGATCTACCGGATCGCGCGCTTCCGCCTCGACGACCTGATCGACGCCTGACACCGCAATACGGCCTGCTGCGTCGCAGCGGCCTGATCGTCTCACTGAAACAAGGAAACATCATGGCTGTTCCGCTTCTCGATCCCAACGCACCCGACTTCACGCGGCGCTACGTGAACCTCGCCGACCCGCGTCTCGGTGCGCAGGCGCTCAAAGCCAGCGACGATTTCTTCGCGCCGAAGGACCGGATGCTGAACCCCGAGCCGGCTGTGTTCATCCCCGGCAAGTACGACGACCACGGCAAGTGGATGGACGGCTGGGAAACGCGCCGCAAGCGCACGACGGGCTACGACTGGTGCATCGTCAAGCTCGCGCGCCCGGGCGTGATCAAGGGCTTCGACATCGACACGAGCCACTTCACCGGCAACTTCCCGCCGGCCGCGTCGATCGAGGCCGCGTTCGTGGCCGACGGCGCGCCGACGCATGCGACCGAGTGGGTCGAGATCGTGCCGTCGACGACGCTGCAGGGCAATAGCCATCACTACGTCGAAGCGAGCGATGCGCGCGCCTTCACGCACCTGCGCGTGAACATCTATCCGGATGGCGGCATTGCACGCCTGCGCGTGTACGGCCAGCCGCAGCTCGACTGGGCCGGCGCGAGCGCGACCGAGCAGTTCGATCTCGCGGCGATGGAAAACGGCGGTTACGTGGTGGCCGCGAACAACCAGCACTTCGGCGTCGCGTCGAACCTGCTGCTGCCGGGCCGCGGCGTGAACATGGGCGACGGCTGGGAAACCCGTCGTCGCCGCGAACCGGGCAACGACTGGGCGATCATCGCGCTCGCGCAGCCGGGCGTGATCCGCAAGATCGAAGTCGATACCGCGTTCTTCAAGGGCAACTATCCGGACCGCTGCTCGATCCAGGCCGCGTACGTGTCGGGCGGCACGGACAGCTCGCTGATCACGCAATCGATGTTCTGGCCGGTGCTGCTCGGCGAACAGAAGCTGCAGATGGACAAGCAGCACTACTTCGAACAGGACATCGCATCGCTCGGCCCCGTCACGCACGTGCGACTGAACATCATTCCGGACGGCGGCGTGTCGCGCCTGCGTCTGTGGGGGACGCTCGACAAATGAAGACGCTTGCCATCGAACCGCTGACCAAGGAAGCATTCGCGCCGTTCGGCGACGTGATCGAGACGGAAGGGGCGAAGCAGATCCCGATCAACCTCGGCACGACGATCCGCTTTCACGATCTCGCGAAAGTCGACGTGACCGATGAAGACGGCCGCACGCTCGTCAACCTGTTCCGCGGCCAGCCGCGCACGCTGCCGTTCGAAGTGAAGATGCTCGAGCGGCACCCGCTCGGCAGCCAGGCGTTCGTGCCGTTGAACGACCAGCCGTATCTCGTCGTCGTGGCGCCCGCAGGCGATCTCGATCCGGCGAAGATCCGCGCGTTCGTGACGAGCGGCTGGCAGGGCGTCAACTATGCGAAGGGCGTGTGGCATCACCCGCTGATCGCGCTCGGCGGCGTCAGCGACTTCATCGTCGTCGACCGCGGCGGCGATGGCCTGAACCTGAACGAGCAGGACCTACAGGAATCGCTGTGGCTCACCGACGAGGCGCTGCACGCGCTGACTGCGTGACTCGCTCGCGCCTTCGCGACTGACTGCTTGTCGAAACCCGCGCAATTCGCGCGGGTTTTTTTATGTATGGTCGCTTGCTCGCGATTCAGGTCGCTTTGGTTTTGCGTGCGGCGCGCGAACCGTGGCCGCCGCGACGCCAGCGCGTCACGGCGCGACCGGCGGCTCCTGTTCGTATGCGCGATGCAGCAGCGCGACGAACGACGATGCGTCGGGCAGTGTCGTCGCGCCGAACCGGCGCACGGCGATCCCGGGCGTCCACGAATTCATCACGACGGCGCCGGCCATCGACGGCAGGTCGGCCGGCGTCAGTTCGCGATCGTGCTGCGCGACGCCCAGGCGCGCCAGTTGCCGGCGCAGGATACGCATCGTGACCCCGCCGAGCATGCCGGCCACCGGCCATACGACCGCGTCGCCGGTCCAGAACGCGAGATTCCAGATCGAGCCTTCGCTGATGCGCCCGTGGCGATCGATGAAGGCCGCATCGTCGAAACGCTGCGCGATCGCGCGGCGCAGGAAGTGCGTCTTCGCGACTTCGCCGACGTGCTTGATGTCCGGCAGCACGCGCTCGTATTCGAACAGCGCGAGATCGAGCGGGCCCGCCGGGCCCGACGACGGCGGTGCCGTGCGGACCAGCACGTCGAGCGTTTCGTCGTCGCGCGGCGCGACGAATTCGCCCGTCGTCGCATGCACGGTTGCCGTCAGCGACAGCGCCGACGGCGCGCGCTCGAGCGCTGCACGCAGGAGTGTGCGGATCCTGTCGTCGGGCAGTGCCTGGCCGAACAGCGTGTTCGACGCATCGCGCAGCCGCGCGAGATGCAGGTCGAGGCCGCGTACGTGGCCGTCGCGAACCTGCATCGCGGTGAAATGCGCGTGGCCCGCGAACGCGAGCGCGGCGAGCGCGTCCGGGGCGGCGACGACGCCGTTGAGCTGGGCGACGGACGGGAACGGGGCAACGGTCATCGATGGATCTCCGGGTTCGGCCGCGCGCACGGGGCGGCGCGCGACATCTTCAAGAAAGCCTATTGTTTGCTTATTGATGCTGTCTTGAAAAACGAGTAATTTTGGAACGCTCATCAAATCCGGTTTGAAGATCGATGGAACGCATGTGGCCCGGTACGCGCGCGCTGAGGACGTTCGATGCAGCGGCGCGGCACCTGAATTTCTCGCGGGCGGCCGACGAGGTCGGGCTGACGCCGGCGGCGGTCAGTCACCAGATCAAGGAAATCGAGGCGCAGCTCGACATGGCGCTGTTCGTCCGCACGAGCCGCAGCATCCGGCTGACGCCGGCCGGTGTCGTGCTGGCTGCTGCGGCTGCCGAGGCGCTGGCGGGGATGCAGCGCGCGACTGCCCGGGCACGGCGCGTCGCGCGGGAGCAGGCGGAGTTGCGCGTATCGGTCGGCGCGCGCTTCGCGACACACTGGCTGCTGCCGCGCCTGCCGCGTTTCAGGGCCGAGCATCCTGCGTTCGAGCTGTCGTTCGATATCACCGACCGGTTGCGCGATTTCGATGACGACGACGTCGATGCCGCGATCCGCTTCGGCACCGGGCGTTATCGCGATGCGTGCGCGCAGCGCCTGTTCGATACGTCGGTCGTTGCGATCTGCAGCCCGGCTCTGTTGTCGGCCGGCCCGCCGTTGCGCAAGCCGCGCGATCTGCTGCGCCACACGCTGTGCCACGTGGACTGCGAAGTCGACGGCGTGACCTGGCCGCGCTGGTCGGCATGGATGGCCGCTGCCGGCGTCGACGGTTTCGACGACAGCCGGTGCGTCGCGTTTCCTGATTCGAGCCACGTCGTGCAGGCCGTAATGGACGGTATGGCGGTCGGGCTGGCGGAGCCGCACATGATCGCGCGCGATCTCGCGGAAGGGCGCCTCGTCCGGCTGTTCGACGTGAACGTCGACGTGGCGCCGGGGCTTGCCTATCACGTCGTATATCCGGAGCACACACAGGACGATCCGCGCATCGTCGCATTGCGCGACTGGCTCGCGGATGAAGTCACGACGATGCGCGCGTAGCGGTGACGGTGGCGCGTGCTATCGTGCCCGCATCTCCACCGCGCGATGCCCGATTCCGGGTATGTTCCTCCGATGAGCCAACCTGAAAACGACCTGGCGATCCTGCTGAGCACGATGCAGCCCGAACTGCATCCGGGTGCGTTCGCCTTCGTATCATTGCCGACCGGCGCAGACGTATCGTTATCCGAAGTAATCGCAACGTTCCGCGAAGCGGAAGGGCTGACGGTCGTGGTCGAAGAGGAGACGGCAGCACGTCACGGCTGGCCCGTGCTGTTCCGTGCGGCCTGGATCACGCTGACCGTGCATTCCGACCTTGCGGCTGTCGGCCTCACGGCGGCGTTCGCACGCGCGCTCGGCGCGGCCGGCATCAGTTGCAATGTGATGGCGGCGGCCTGCCACGATCACATCTTCGTGCCGTTCGACGACGGCCCGCGCGCACTCGATGCGCTCGTCGCGCTCCAGCGCGACGCGATGCGGGGCTGACGCGCGAAGGGCGTCCGGGACTCGCAAAAAAAAGGGCCCGTCACCGGGCCCGAGAACGGAGAGGATTGCGCCGGAAAATCACACCCGGCGCACGGCGGCTTACTTGTTCGCGCCACCCTCGAACCAGGCGGCGAGCTTCGTGCGCTCGTCGTCGGTCATGTGCGTGACGTTGCCGATCGGCATCGCCTTCAGGCGCACGGCCTGTTCGTAGATGCGCTGCGCGTTCTTCGACACTTCGTCCGGCGTGTCGAACATCACGCCTGCGGGCGCGCTGCCCATCAGCGTCGGCTTTGCCGAGTGGCACTCGACGCAGCGCTGCTGCAGGATCGGCATGATGTCGTTGATCACGACCTTCGGCGCGTTCGCGGCCTGCGCTTCCGGTGCGACCGGCTTCGGCGTCGTCCAGACCAGTGCGCCTGCCAGCAGCGCGACGCCGCCGATCGGCAGGTACCACAACTGCTTGCCGCGGTGGCGCATCACGAAGAACTGGCGAATCAGCGCACCGGCCAGCATGATCAGCACGAGCACGACCCAGTTGAACTTGTTCGTGTACGTCATCGCATAGTGGTTCGACAGCATCGCGAACACGACCGGCAGCGTGAAGTACGTGTTGTGCACCGAGCGCTGCTTGCCGCGCTTGCCGTAGATCGGGTTCGGCTCTTCGCCCTTGAGCATCTTGTCGACCATCTTGCGCTGGCCGGGGATGATCACGAAGAACACGTTCGCCGACATGATCGTTGCGAGCATTGCGCCGACGATCAGGTAGGCGGCACGACCCGCGAAGATGTGGCACGCGAGGTAAGCGGCGGCGACCACGTAGATGCCGACGCAGATGCCGAGCACGCGGTCGTTGGTGCCGAGGATGCGGCACAGCGAGTCGTAGACGATCCAGCCGGCGGCGAGGAAGCCGAGTGCGGACGCGACGGCGACCACCGGGCCCATGTCGAGCACGCTCTTGTCGATCAGGTACGTGTTCGGTGCGAGCAGGTACAGCACGAAGAACAGCGAGAAGCCCGACAGCCAGGTCGTGTACGACGGCCACTTCGACCAGTGCAGGTCATCCGGCATTTCCGGCGGGGCGACCGTGTACTTCTGCATGTTGTAGAAACCGCCGCCGTGGACGTGCCACAGCTCGCCGAACACACCGCGCTTGCGCTGGTTCGGGTCGGTCGGCGGCTTCAGGCTGTTGTCGAGCGCGACGAAATAGAACGACTCGCCGATCCACGCAATGGCGACGATGACGTGCAGCCATCGCAGCGCGAGGTTCAGCCAGTCGGTGATGAAGCCTTCCATGAAACTCCTCCAGACTCAAATCGTTTGTTTGATGCGGGCGCTGATTCGAATGTCAGCTGCCGCGATAGGTGCTGTACGACCACGGCGACACGAGCAGCGGCACGTGATAGTGCGAGCCGGTGTCGGCGATGCCGAAGCGGAGTACGACGCGATCGACGAAACGGGGTTCGGGCACCTTCACGCCGAGCGACGCGAAGTAGTCGCCGGCATGGAACACGAGTTCGTATTCGCCGGCGGCGAGCGCGGCGCCTTCGAGCAGGGGTTCGTCGCAGCGGCCGTCGCTATTGGTCAGCACGGTCTTGATCGCGCGGCGCGATTCGCCGTCCAGCGCGTAGAGGTCCACCTTGATTGCAGCGCCGGGACGGCCGTGCGCCGTATCGAGTACGTGGGTAGTGAGCTTTCCCATTCGTTGTGTCCTTGTGTGAATGCGAGGTTCGGCGGCGACTCGATCCATTGACTGTGCGGCGGATCGAGGCTCCACGTCACGTGGCTACATACCCGTCGGCGAGATTGAAGCGAGCGCCGTGCAGGCATTGTAAAAAGGTTCCCCGCGCAAATACGGGCGCGATATCAAAGATAATGCGCCGCGCATGAGCGACTGTCGACGGCACGCCGGATACGGCTTCCGGCAGGCGTTTCGGGCCGCCGGCAGGGTGTTGCGCGGCGTACCATATCGAAACCGTGAAACGCGGTATTCCGGATCGCGCATTGTGTGCGGCGCGCGCTTGGGCGATCCTCCCGCCGTGCGCGTCGGCCTGAGGCCCGCGCGTACCCCGAAGACGGCGAGCACGCCGGGTAACCGGGCCAGGGCGTTCGAACGGACGCAGGCACCGGCGCGTGCCGCGATTCAGCGTTCGAACGGCTGTGTGACGACTTCCAGGATCAGCCCCTGGAAGCAGACCGACGCGGAGAACGCATGAATCTCGAGCAGCACGCTGGCGCACGCGCGCCGAACACCTCCTCATCCCGCCCGACAACCCTGCTGGTCAAGCACGCCGACGTGCTCGTGACCATGGACGACACGCGTCGCGAGCTGCGCGATGCGGGGCTCTACATCGAAGACAACCGGATCGTCGCGGTCGGCCCGACCGCCGAGCTGCCCGAGACGGCCGACGAAGTGCTCGACCTGCGCGGCCACCTCGTGATCCCGGGGCTCGTGAACACGCATCACCACATGTACCAGAGCCTGACGCGCGCGGTGCCTGCGGCGCAGAACGCCGAGCTGTTCGGCTGGCTCACGAACCTGTACAGGATCTGGGCGCACCTGACGCCCGAGATGATCGAGGTGTCGACACTGACCGCGATGGCCGAACTGCTGCAGTCGGGCTGCACGACGTCGAGCGATCATCTGTACATCTACCCGAACGGCAGCCGCCTCGACGACAGCATCGGCGCCGCGCAGCGGATCGGCATGCGATTTCACGCGAGCCGCGGGGCGATGAGCGTCGGCCAGCGCGACGGCGGGCTGCCGCCCGATTCGGTCGTCGAGCGCGAGCCCGACATCCTGCGCGACACACAGCGCCTGATCGAGACCTATCACGACGAAGGTCGCTACGCGATGCTGCGCGTGGTCGTCGCGCCGTGCTCGCCGTTCTCGGTGAGCCGCGACCTGATGCGCGATGCGGCCGTGCTTGCGCGCGAATACGGCGTGTCGCTGCACACGCACCTCGCGGAGAACGTCAACGATATTGCGTACAGCCGCGAGAAGTTCGGGATGACGCCAGCCGAATATGCGGAAGACCTGGGCTGGGTCGGCCACGACGTGTGGCACGCACACTGCGTGCAGCTCGACGATGCGGGTATCAGCCTGTTCGCGCGCACCGGCACGGGCGTCGCGCACTGTCCGTGCTCGAACATGCGGCTCGCGTCGGGTATCGCGCCGGTGAAGAAGATGCGTCTCGCGGGCGTGCCGGTCGGCCTCGGCGTCGACGGTTCCGCGTCGAACGACGGAGCGCAGATGGTCGCGGAAGTGCGGCAGGCGCTGCTGCTGCAGCGGGTCGGTTTCGGCCCCGATGCGATGACCGCGCGCGAAGCGCTCGAGATCGCGACGCTCGGCGGCGCGAAGGTGCTGAACCGCGACGATATCGGTGCGCTGAAGCCCGGCATGGCCGCGGACTTCGCCGCATTCGACCTGCGCCAGCCGCTTTTCGCGGGCGCGCTGCACGATCCGGTCGCGGCGCTCGTGTTCTGCGCGCCGTCGCAGACGGCGTACACGGTGGTGAACGGGAAGGTGGTGGTGCGGGAAGGGCGGTTGGCGACGCTCGATCTGCCGCCAGTCATCGAGCGTCACAACGCGCTTGCACATGCGCTCGTCGCGGCATCGCGCTAACCCACGCTGAAATCGTCAGGCGGCCGCCTTGCAGGGCGTGCCGCCGGCGGTCGTCGTGCCGCGAGGTGTCGCGCGCTACGACGGCGCGGGCGGCTTAGGCCGCTACGCCTCGATCAGCGTGCGGGTGGCTTCGGCGACGAGGCTGCGCAGCCAGCGCACTTCGTCGGAGTAATGGCAGCGCTCGTGCCACAGCTGGTAGTACTGCATCGGCGGGAAGTCGAGCGGCGCCGGCACGACCGACAGCGGCAGGAACTTCGCGTAGTGATCGGCGAACAGTCGCGTCGTCGTGAAGATCAGGTCGGACTTCACGAGCACGTACGGTGCGAGGTTGAAGTACGGCAGCGTGACGACCACGTGGCGCTTGAGCCGTTCGCGCGCGAGATGCACGTCGATCGCGCCGCGCTGGCCGACCGAGTACGGCGTCGGCGCGAGATGCGGGGCGTTCAGGTACTGGTCGAGCGTCAGCCCGCCGCGTTTCGCGAACGGGTGCGTGTTGCTCATCAGGCAGACGATTTCGTCGACGAACAGGTTCGACAGGTGCAGCTGCTCGGGCGGCTCGGGCCAGTTGCCGACGACGATGTCGAGCTTGCCGTCTTCCAGCGCGAGTTCGTAGTCGAACGCGGGGCCGAGCGAATGGAACTCGAGCGTCGCGTTCGGCGCGGCCTGGCGGAAGCGCTCGACGACGGTCGGCACGAACAGCACGTTCAGGTAGTCGGGGCAGCCGATCCGGTAGCAGCGGATCGACGTGGCCGGGTCGAAATTGTGCTGCTGGAACTTGATGCGCTCGATTTCACGCAGCGCGTTCTGCACCGGCTCGAGCAGGCGCAGCCCGTATTCGGTCGGCACCATGCCGGATTTGCCGCGCACCAGCAGCGGATCGCCGGTGATGTCGCGCAGGCGCCGCAGCGCGGCGCTGATTGCCGGTTGCGACTGGTTCAGTTTGACGGCCGCGCGCGTGACGCTGCGCTCCATCAACAAGGTGTGCAAGACGCGCAAGAGGTACGTGTCGATCGCCTCGCGTTGCTGACTCATGTTATCTCCGGTTTATATGGCTGGGCTGATCGAGGGGTGGGGTGGGTATATCGTTTTTAATATGAACGAAAATCAGCGTCAAGAGATGGATACCCGCAGGGACCCGCCGGCCGGGCCGCGACAAGGGGCCTGAACGGGGCGGATTGCGGTGCGCGCGGCGCCGCGCGGAAGCGCGTTGCACGGATCCGGATAGCGGCGCGGCGTGTGATGCAGGGGCGCGTCAGTCGTCGATGCGCATGCCGACCTTCAGCGTGACCTGCCAGTGCACGACCTGGTCGCCTTCGATGTGGCCGCGCGTTTCGGTCACCTGGAACCAGTGCAGGTTGTGCAGCGTCTTGCCGGCTTTCGAGATCGCATTGCGGATGGCGTCGTCGCTCGATTGCTGCGACGAACCGGTCAGCTCGATCATCTTGTACACGTGGTCGCTCATGATGCGCTCCCTGGGATGTCGGTATGAATGGCCGGCGCAAGCCGTGGTCCCGAAGCGGCGCCGCGCGTGCCCGGCTTCTTGAGTGATAGGTATGATGGGCGGCAAGTTCAACCCATATCGGAGACGAGGAGCATCGTGGAAGTCGGATTTTGCGGACCGGGATTGATGGGCGCGCCGATGATTCGGCATTTGCTGGCGGCAGGGCATCGGGTCAGCGTGTGGAATCGCTCGCGCGACAAGGCCGAGGCGCTCGTGAAGGACGGCGCGCAGGTGGTCGGCACGCCGCGCGAACTGGCGGAACGCGTCGAGACGGTATTCGTGTGCGTGCTCGACGGCCGCGCGGTGGGCGATGTCGTATTCGGCGAGCACGGCCTGCTCTCCGGCGATGCGCCCGCGCGCCGCCTGCAGCGCATCGTCGATCATTCGAGCATTCCGCCCGCCGCCACGCGTGATTACGCGGCGCGTGCCGCGGCGCTCGGCGTCGGCTGGGTCGATGCGCCGGTGTCGGGCGGCGTGCCCGGCGCGCAGGCAGGCACGCTCGCGGTGATGGCCGGCGGCCGCGCGGCCGATCTCGACGCGGTGCGGCCGCTGATCGACACGTACGCGTCGCGGATCACGCATATGGGTGACGCGGGCGCGGGGCAGACGGCGAAGCTGTGCAACCAGGCGATCGTCACCGCGACGGTGACCGCGATCGCCGAGGCCGTCGGTCTGGCGCAGGCAAGCGGCATCGACGCCGCGCGGCTGGCCGAAGCGCTGGCCGGCGGCTGGGCTGATTCGGTGCTGCTGCAGACGTTCGTGCCGCGCATGACGTCGGGCGGTCATGCTCCGATCGGCGCGCTCAGCACGTTCCAGAAGGACGTCGATGCGATCGCCGACGCGGCGCGCGACACGGGCGCGGTGATGCCCGTATCGGCCACCGTGCAGCAGGTGTTGCGGCTCGGCGCCGCGCAAGGGCTCGCCGGTGCCGATTTCGCCGCGTTCATCGACATCGTGCGACCCGGCAACGGGCGTCAGCAGATGTCGTGACGGGCAAGCGGGGCGCGTGAATGGCAGATGGGCCGCCCGGAGGCGGCCCATCGAATGGCAGGGTGATCAGCCGAGGGAGCGTGGTGTCGTGTCGCCGGCATTCTGGCGACCGAGCCCGCCGCGCAGGCTCGCTTTCGTGCCTGCACCAAACTCGGGCAGGATGCGCGCACGCGCACGGCTGGCGAACACGAGGAAGCCGAAGCCGTTTGCTTCATACCAGTAACCGCCGTTCTCGAGGCCGTCCAGCGGTTGCTCGAGCGCGTTGGCGATCGATTCGATGCAGCGCTTGCGCAACTCGGCGATGGCGGGATAAGGCGGTTGGGCGCCGCGTACGCTGCACAGGAGCACGTCGAGACCGGGCAGCACATGTGCGTACAGGACGGGTTCGTCCTGCGCACGGGCGCGGGCAATCTTGGTGTCGAGCTGGGCAAACGGTTTCGAGTGGCGCAATACCGCGAGGAATGACTCCTGGCCATCCTGCTGGGCACGCCGACGTTTTTTCGGGAAGGACATAAACACTCGCCTCAAAAACAATTGCAAGAAATGCGGCACTTTCATGCGACCCACTCCCGGCTATGTACGCCGCATGTCGATCCTTTATAGCACACGAAAATGCTGCCTTCGTGCAGTACGACGATCAATGTCTCCCGTCGACCTGCTCGCCATGATCGACACAGCCAGCGTCTTGGCGCCCGTACTGTCGTTTAGTCTCCATCATAGACCTGCTTTCCCCGCGCGTGCATTCGCCCGTCACAAAAAAGTGAGATAGGCCGCATGCGGCGGCGCATCGCGCGCGCAATAAAAAGGCCCGCTCGGGGCGGGCCTGGCTGGCGGGGCGCTTGGCGATCAGCGCTGCTTCAGCGAATCGCGGATCTCGCGCAGCAGCACCGTGTCTTCCGGCGTCGCGGCCGGTGCGGCTTCTTCCGGCTTGCGCAGCTTGTTGATGAATTTCACCATCAGGAAAATGATGAACGCGAGGATGACGAAATTGATTGCCACCGTGATGAACGAGCCGTAGCCGAACGCGGCGACACCCGCGGCCTGCAGGTCCTTGAACGAATCGGGATTACCCTTGAACGTCGGGGGGATGGTGCCGAGCAGAACGAACTTGTTCGAGAAATCCAGGCCGCCGGTCAGCACGCCGATGACCGGCATGATGAGGTCTTTCACGACCGAGTCGACGATTTTCGAGAACGCGCCGCCGATGATCACGCCGACGGCGAGATCCATGACGTTGCCCTTGACGGCGAACTCCTTGAATTCCTTGATGATGCTCATGAGCGGCTTTCTCCTGTTTGGGGCGAGGGGAGGCGTGCCGCGACGCGCAGGGATGCAGAGCGTCGAATGAGGGTCGGTGGCACGCCGATGGCCGCATGATAGCGAACGCTCCCCATTGCCGGTAGTCCATCTTGAAATGATTGACAAATCCGCGCGTCGGCGCGGCCGGCCATGCAGGGGAGCGTGGCGTGCGTTGCAGCGCGTCGCGGGGGCGTCGACGCGCTGCGCAACTTCAGGTGTTGTCGTCGGTCCAGCCGTCGTCGTTGCTGCCGAGATCCATGCCGCCGCCGCCGTTGCCGTCGCTCCAGTTCGAACTGTCGCCACGGCCGAGGTCGACACCCGGGTCGTTTTCCTGCCGGCGGCGCTCGCCGTCGACGATCACGTCGCGTTCGACCACGCGCTCGCGGCCGCCGGACATCGCCTCGCCGAGCAATACGCCGGTCAGCAATCCACCCATGCCGCCGCCGAAACCACCGCCGCCTTGCTGGATCACTACCGGCGGTTGCTGCTGCGGGTAGGGCTGCTGCGGATACGGCTGGCCTTGCGCGCCCGTCATGCGATCGGCTTCCTGCGCATACACGGAGCCGCTGCCGTTCGCCGGGGCCGCGGGCTGCGCGGCCGGGTCGGGACGGCCTTCGACGCGTGCCTTCACGCTGGCATGACGCTGTTCGAGTTCATCGACGCGATACGGCGGCACCGGATTCTTGCCGTTCGACAGCGATTCGACGAGCGTGCGCGCATCGGTCTCGATCGCTTCGAGCTCGCCCGTGAGCGCTGCGGCGCCGGGCGCCGTCGACAGCTTCGCGTCGAGTTTCAGCGGGCGGATGTCGTTCAGCACGTCGGTGGCGCGCTTGAGCTGCGTGCGGCGTTCGTCGTCGGCGCGGCTGTCGTCGGCCGTGCGTGCGCGCCGCAGCGTCCAGCGCAGCACCAGCGCGATCACCGCGACGATCAGCCCGAGGCCGATCCACATGCCGGTCGACGGACCGTGTTTTTCGGCCGGCGCGACAGCGGGAGCGAGCCCCGGCTGCAGCGTCCCTGCCTGCGTGGCCGACGGCACGTTGCCGCTCACGCGCGCGGCGTCGGCGCGGATGCGCGACTCCGTCTGCGCGAAGCGCGATGCGTCGGTGAACTTGAGTTGCGGATCGAGCGACTTCGCGCGCTGCAGTTGCTCGAGTGCGTCGGACGCGCGGCCTTCGCGGTCCAGCACCTGTGCGTACAGGTAGCGCGCATGCGCATTGTTCGGATGGGCGTCGATGACTTGCGACAGCTGCGTGTCGGCTTGCTGCCAGTTGCGTTGCGCGATCGATTGCTCGACCTGCTGCAGCGACGGGACCGCAAACGCGGCGGACGACAGCACCATCAGCGAGAGGCCGAGTGCGGCGAGAGATTTCTTCATGGTCGAACCGGGCGCAGGCGCCCGTCTCCTGACGATCGGTTCGCGCCGCGCCCGGGGCGGGCGGCGGCGCGGTGGCCCGCAGTGGCCGTTACTGCGCGGGCGTATCGAGCTGCTTCTTCAGCGCGGCGAGGCGATCCTCGACCGACGGGCCCTTGTTCAGCGCGGCGAGCTTGTCGTCGAGCGCCTTGCCGCTCGACGTGTCGGCCGAATTCAGGCGCGCGTCCGAGCGTGCGTTCTGCAGCGCGACCTTGTCCTCGAGCTTCTGGAAGTCCTCGGACAGGTTCTTGCCGCCGATGCCGCCCAAGGCGCTTGCCGCGACGTCCTTCGCCTGCGCGATTTCCTGCTTGGCCTGCAGGATGTTCGAGCGTGCATTCAGGTCGTTGCGGCGCTGACGCATGTCGGCGATCTGCCCCTTCAGCTTCTCGACCGACGGCTCGAGCGTCGTCAATTCGGCTGCGAGCGCGTCACGCTCGGCTTCGGCGTTCGACTGCGCGCCGAGCGCCTCGCGTGCGAGTGCTTCATTGCCGGCCTGCAGCGCGCGCTTCGCGCCGTCCTCGTACTTCTTCACCTTGTCGTCGGCCGCATCGCGCTTGCTGCGCTGGGTCGCGACCTGTGCCTCGATCTCGATCAGCGAATTCTCGGCACGGCCGATGCTGTCGTCGAGCTCCCGCACGATCTGCCGTGCGTCGCGCGACGGATCCTGGACCGAATCGGCCGCATCGTTCAGCAGGCCTTTGATCGTGCGCGAAACAGAGTCGAAAAGCGACATGAAATCCTCCGTGGTTGAAAGGCGCCGCGTGAGAGCGGCAGTGCCCGTTGCGAGCCGGTTCCGACCCGCATGAGCCGGCGGATATTACACCACCGGTTCACTTAAATACGGCTTAAACGCGCGAGTTCAAGCGGCTTGCGCATCAGGATGCCGAACCTTTCGCGATTGAAAGAAAGTTGGCGCGTGCGCGCGATATTGCGTGTCCATGATAGGCAGAGGATGCCGACAATACGTTCCTTAAATCACGGCATTGCGGGAATTTTTACAAAAAATCGCGAAGGCACCCGGTCGATTTCATTAAAATGCGCTGTCACGTCGCGGGAACGGATCGCCGCGCGGCGGGGTCTGTCGACGTGACAGCTGCATCACGCTGTATCCGCTCTGATCCATTCGCCTGCATTTCCGCATGCGTCCGAGGGCGCCACGACCGCCCGCCATTCCGACATGCCAATTATCAAACGACCGCCTTCTTCTTCCGACAGGAACGAACCCCACTACACGCTGCGCCGTTCGCCGTCCGGAGCCTATTACCCCGATGACGACGATCGCGACGACGACCGCCGCACCCAGCGCAGCGGCGGAGGGCGCGGTCGCTCGTTCGGCTCGCGCGTCATGCTGTGGTTCGCCGGCCTCATCGCGACGTTGGCGATCGTCGGCGCGCTGATCGTCGGCTACGCGCTGGTCGTGATGGCGCCGCAACTGCCGTCGCTCGATGCGCTGACCAACTACCAGCCGAAGGTGCCGCTGCGCGTGTTCACGGCCGATCATGTGCTGATCGGCGAGTTCGGCGAGGAGCGCCGCAGCCTCGTGCGCTTCCAGGACATTCCGGACGTGATGAAGAAGGCGGTGCTCGCGATCGAGGACTACCGCTTCTACGAACACGGCGGCGTCGACTTCGTCGGCATCCTGCGCGCGGGTGTCGCCGACCTGATGCACGGCGGCGCGCGCCAGGGCGCGAGCACGATCACGATGCAGGTCGCGCGCAACTTCTTCCTGTCGAGCGAGAAGACCTACACGCGCAAGATTTACGAAATGCTGCTCGCGTACAAGATCGAGAAGGCCCTGACGAAGGACCAGATTCTCGAGCTGTACATGAACCAGATCTATCTCGGCCAGCGCTCGTACGGCTTCGCGGCCGCCGCGCGCGTGTATTTCGGCAAGGACCTGAAGGACATCACGCTCGCGGAAGCGGCGATGCTCGCGGGGCTGCCGAAAGCGCCGTCCGCGTATAACCCGGTCGTCAATCCGAAGCGCGCGAAGGTGCGCCAGGAATACATCCTGAAGCGCATGCTCGAGGTCGGCTACATCACGCAGCCGCAGTACGACGCGGCCGTGAAGGAAGAGATCCACGTGCGCACGCCGGGCAACCAGTACGCGGTGCACGGCGAGTACGTCGCCGAGATGGTGCGGCAGATGATGTACCAGCAGTACAAGGACGAAACCTATACGCGCGGGCTGACCGTCACGACGACGATCAACTCGTCCGACCAGGAAGCCGCGTACCAGGCCGTGCGTCGCGGCATTCTCGACTACGAGCGCCGCCACGGCTATCGCGGGCCGGAAGCGTCGATCAAGCTGCCCGCGGCCGGCGACGACCGCGACGAGGCGATCGACGACGCGCTCGCCGATCACCCCGACAACGGCGACCTGCAGTCGGCGGTCGTGCTGTCGGCATCGCCGAATGCGGTCGAGGTGCAGTTCGTCGGCGGCGCGACCACGACGATCGGCCCGGCCGGGCTGCGCTTCGTGGCGGGCGCGCTCAGCCCCCGCGCGAACGACACGCTGCGCATCAAGCCGGGTTCGGTCGTGCGCGTGCTGAAGGACGGCAAGACGGGCTGGCAGGTCGTGCAGCTGCCGCAGGTCGAAGGCGCGCTCGTCGCGATCGCGCCGCAGGACGGCGCGATCCGTTCGCTCGTCGGCGGCTTCGACTTCAACAAGAGCAAGTTCAACCACGTGACGCAGGCATGGCGGCAGCCGGGCTCGTCGTTCAAGCCGTTCATCTACTCGGCGTCGCTCGACAAGGGGCTCGGGCCGGCGACGATGATCAACGACGCGCCGCTGTACTTCCCGCCGAGCGTGCCGGGCGGCACCGCCTGGGAGCCGAAGGACGACGACCAGCCGGACGGCCCGATGACGATGCGCACCGGCCTGCAGCGTTCGAAGAACCTCGTGTCGATCCGGATCCTCGCGTCGATCGGCACGCAGTATGCGCAGGAGTACGTGACGCAGCGCTTCGGCTTCGATCCCGCGAAGACGCCGCCTTACCTGCCGATGGCGCTCGGCGCGGGCCTCGTGACGCCGCTGCAGCTTGCGACCGGCTATGCGGTGTTCGCCAACGGCGGCTACAAGGTCGATCCGTACCTGATCGCCGAAGTCGACGACGCACGCGGCCAGCCGCTACAGAAGTCGCAGCCGGTGCTCGCGGGCAGCACGGCGCCGCGCACGATCGAAGGCCGCAACGCGTACGTGATGAACAGCCTGCTGCATTCGGTCGCGACGGCCGGCACGGGCGCGGGCACCAACGCACTGGGCCGCAGCGACCTGCAGGGCAAGACGGGTACGACGAACGACGCGAAGGACGGCTGGTTCGCCGGCTACCAGCAATCGCTCGTCGCGGTCGCGTGGATGGGCTTCGACCAGCCGAAGAGCCTCGGCAGTCGTGAGTTCGGCGCGCAGCTCGCATTGCCGATCTGGGTGAACTACATGCGCACCGCGCTGAACGGCGTGCCCGAGCAGCAGATGCCGATGCCGGACGGCCTGACCTCGATCGACGGCGAGCTGTACTACGCTGATCGCACGCCGGGCAACGGCTTCGTCGCGAATGTCGACATCAACCCGGCCGAGAACGCGATCAGCGCGAACGACGCGCTCGGCTCGGCTGGTGCGGCGGGGCTTGCGCCGCCGCCCGTCACGCCGCAGGAGAAGCAGCAGATCATGGACATGTTCGAGAACAAGTAAGCGGCACGCTGCGGTTCCGGCATGCGACGGGCGCCTTCGGGCGCCCGTTTTTTTTTGCGCGGATTGCCGGCAGATGGAGAAGGGGAAATCAGAACGATGCGCAGGCCGGCACGACCGTCATGCCGACCGATTGCTGATGGAAGCGTTGCATGTACGTTTGCCGGATCGCGGCGAGCCGCGTACGCGTGTCGGGCGTATCGTCGGCGATGATACGGATCACGAAGCTGTCTTCGCGCGTGGTCCCGCCGCTTGCCCGGTCGCGCCACTGGCCGTGCGTGTCCCAGTAGGTGAGGCCGTCGGGGAACCGTGGTGTGACCGTGTCGGCGAGGAATGCCGCGCGCTCCGCATCGGTGACGGGGCCGCGCCCCGTGATGTCGCGCCCGAACAGCAGGTCGGCCTGCAGCATGGAGTTTTCGCCCGGCTGCGTGCAGGCCGACGGCGCGCCGGCGACGGGCGAGCGCGGTGCCGCGCAACCGGCGAGCAGTGCGATCGCCATGACGCATGCGGCCAGCGACCGCATCTGCCCATTTCGTGACGATCGACCTCCGCGCGCGCAAAACGCTGCGCGCTCAACCACTTGCGTGCTTGTCCGGCGGGTTATCAACAGGGCTGTCAACATTATCTGGGGATAACCCTAGGTTCGTTCACGTGTGCCCGAGGTGGGGTCAGTGCTGCAGTTTCGCGTGCGCGAGATGCATGCCGAGCGTGGCGGGGTCGGTATTGGTGCCCGACAGCAGCACGCCGACCCGCTTGCCCTGCAGCGTTTCGCGCAGCGGGCCGAGCAGGGCGGCCAGCGCGGCCGCGCATGCCGGTTCGACCGACAGTTTCAGTTGCGAGAACAGGAACAGCATCGCGGCCCGCAGCGCGTCGTCGGACACGGTGACGATGCGGTCGACGTGGCGCCGGCACAGCTGGTAGCTGTATTCCTCGGTATGCGGCGCCATCAGCGAATCGGCGATCGTCTGCATCGCGCTCATCTTGATCGTGTGATTCGCCGCGAAGCTGCGGCTCATCGCGTCGGCGCCTTCCGGCTCGACGCCGTACACGTGTACGCGCGGGTTCGCGAGCCGCAGCGCGGTCGCCATGCCGGCCGCGAGCCCGCCGCCGCCGATCGGCACGATCACCGCGTCGAGGTCGGGCGTCTGGGTCGCCCATTCGTAGCCGAGCGTCGCGGTGCCGAGGATCGTGTGATAGCCGTTGAACGGATGGATGAAGAAGCGGCCTTCCTCGGCCTCGATCCGCCGGACCAGATCGAATGCCTGCGATGCGCTGCCGGCCAGCACGACTTCCGCGCGGTACTGCTTGCACTGCGCGATGCGTGACGGACTTGCGGTATGGAACATCACGACCTTGGCGCTGCTGCCGAGCCGCATCGCCGCGTACGCGACGGCCGCCGCGTGATTGCCGGCCGACACGCAGGTGACGCCGGCGTTCTTGCGCGCCTCGTCGAGCGCGAGCAGGTGCGTGAATGCGCCGCGCGCCTTGAAGCTGCCGCTGACCTGCAGCAGCTCGAACTTGAAGTTGACGTGCGTGCCCTCGAGGGACGGCAGGTCGGCGCGTTCGAACACGGGCGTGCGCGCGACCCACGGCGACAGCGCGAAATGCTGCGCGGCGATTTCGTCGAGCGTCGGGATCGGCTCGCCGTCGATCGTCGTATGGGCGGTGCCCTGTTGTTCAGTCGACATGACGTGGCGGGTGGCGGAGTGGGCCGGCCCGCACACGCGGGCCGGCGTGGCGGGAGGCAGTCAGTGTGCGTCGACCGACATGCTGCGGATGAACTTGCGCAGGAACTGCTCGCAGCCGGCGAGTTGCGCGAGCTCGACATATTCGTTCGGCTTGTGCGCCTGCTCGATGTTGCCGGGCCCGCACACGACGCTCGGGATGCCCGCTCGTTCGAACAAACCGGCTTCGGTACCGTACGCGACCTTGCGCTTGTCCTGGTCGGCCGTCAGCGCGCGCACGAGCTGCGTGATCGCGGCCTGTTCGGTCGCGTCGAGGCCGGGCGCCGCGGCGATCTTCGAGAACTCGATCGCGGCATTCGGATGCTCGCGCAGCATCTGCGGCAGCAGCGTTTCCTGCGCATACGCTTCGATGCGGGTGAAGATCTGCTCGGGATCGAGCGTCGGCAGGTTGCGGAACTCGAAGTCGAAGCGGCATTCGGCCGGCACCGTGTTGATCGCGTTGCCGCCCTGGATCGTGCTCGTCTGCGCGGTCGTGAACGGCACGTCGTACAGTTCGTCGAACGGGCCTTCGGCGCGAAAGCGCTCGGCGATGTCGCGGATGTGGCAGATGAGGCGCGCCGCATACTCGATCGCGTTCAGCCCCTTCGGCGTCAGCGACGAATGCGCGGCGTGGCCGCGCACGCAGCAGCGGTACGCGTTGATGCCCTTGTGCGCGATGATCGGCCGCATGCTGGTCGGCTCGCCGACGATGCAGCCGGACGGCTGCACGCCGCGCTTGACCAGATCCGCAATCATCAGTGGCGCGCCGGCACAGCCGATTTCCTCGTCATAGGACAGCGCGAAATGGATCGGCTTCGCGAGCTTCGTCGCCTGCATCTCGGGCAGCAGCGCGAGGGCCGCGCCGATGAAGCCCTTCATGTCGCAGGTGCCGCGGCCGTACAGGCGGCCGTCGCGGATTTCCGGCGCGAACGGGTTGCTGTCCCATTGCTGGCCATCGACCGGCACGACGTCGGTATGCCCCGACAGCACGATGCCGCCGTTCGTCGAGCCGTCGTGCGCGGGCACGGTCGCGAACAGGTTCGCCCAGCCTTCACGCGGATCGTGCGTGATCGTCGATGCGATGCCTTTCGCGGCGAGCGCGTCGCGCACCGTTTCGATCAGGCCGAGATTGGGCACGCGGCTCGTGGTGTCCATCGACACGAGTTGCTTGATCCAGGGCAGGCTGACGAGCGACGCTTCGCCCGGAGTTGCGGCGGAAGGCGCTGTCGCGTCGAGAGTGGACATGGCAAAACTCCGTCTGATGAATGGGAAAATCATACTCAAAAACGCGTCGGCCCGCCTTCGTCGGGCGCGATGCGGTGCAGCAACGTCGCGCCCGTCAGGATTGCGTCAGCGGGCCGCGACGGCCGCCCCCTGTTTCGGGCCGAGCGCGCGCAGCGTTTCCTTGATCGTCGACACGCGGATCGCGAGATCGGGCGAGCGCGTCTCGATGCGCAGCTTGTCCTGGCCCGCGAGCTTGATGTGCCGGTGCTTCTGCACCATCTCGATGATCCGCATCGGATCGATCGGCGGACTCGGCTCGAACTGCAGCCCGATCGCCACCTCGCTCGCATCGATCTTCACGATGCCGAGCGGTTTCGCGGCGATCCGCAGCCGGTGTGTCTCGACGAGCGCGTGCGCCTGCGGCGGCAGCTTGCCGAAGCGGTCGATCAGTTCTTCCTGGATGCCGTCGATCGCGTCGCCGTGCTCGCAGTTCGCGAGACGCTTGTACAGCGACAGCCGCTCCTGCACGTCCGCGCAGTAGTCGGCCGGCAGGATCGCCGGCGCATGCAGGTTGATTTCCGTCGTCGCGGCGAGCGGGGCGGTGAGGTCGGGCTCCTTGCCGTTCTTCAGCGCCTTCACCGCGTCGTTCAGCATGTCCGTATAGAGCTGGAAGCCGATCTCGTGGATTTCGCCGGACTGCTTGTCGCCGAGCACTTCGCCGGTGCCGCGGATCTCGAGGTCGTGCATCGCGAGATAGAAGCCGGAGCCCAGTTCCTCCATCTGCTGGATCGCTTCCAGCCGGCGCTGTGCCTGCTTGGTCAGCGCCTGCGGATCGTGCACCAGCAGGTACGCATACGCCTGGTGGTGCGAGCGGCCGACGCGGCCACGCAGCTGGTGAAGCTGCGCGAGGCCGAACTTGTCCGCGCGGTGCATGATGATCGTGTTCGCGCTCGGCACGTCGATACCGGTCTCGATGATGGTCGTGCAGAGCAGCACGTTCGCGCGCTGCGCGACGAAATCGCGCATCACCCTTTCGAGTTCGCGTTCGTGCATCTGGCCGTGCGCGATCACGATGCGTGCTTCGGGCACGAGCGCCTCGAGCATCGCCTTGCGGTTCTCGATCGTCTCGACCTCGTTGTGCAGGAAGTACACCTGGCCGCCGCGCTTCAGCTCGCGCAGCATCGCCTCGCGGATCACGCTTTCTTCCTCGCGGCGCACGAAGGTCTTGATCGCGAGCCGCTTCTGCGGCGCGGTCGCAATGACCGAGAAATCGCGCAGCCCTTCGAGCGCCATCCCGAGCGTACGCGGGATCGGCGTCGCGGTGAGCGTCAGCACGTCGACTTCCGCGCGCAGCGCCTTCAGCGCTTCCTTCTGACGCACGCCGAAGCGGTGTTCCTCGTCGATGATCACGAGGCCGAGGCGCTTGAACTGCACATCCGACGACAGCAGCTTGTGCGTGCCGATTACGATGTCGACGCTGCCTTCGTTGATCTGCGCGATCGCTGCGTTGACTTCCTTCGTGGTCTTGAAACGCGACAGCTCGACGATGCGCACCGGCCAGTCCGCGAAGCGATCGGCGAAGGTCTGCGTGTGCTGCTCGGCGAGCAGCGTGGTCGGCGACAGCAGCGCGACCTGCTTGCCGCCCAGCACCGCGATGAACGCGGCACGCAGCGCGACCTCGGTCTTGCCGAAGCCGACGTCGCCGCACACGAGGCGGTCCATCGGCTTGCCGCTCGTCATGTCGCCGATCACGGCCGCGATGGCGGCCGCCTGGTCGGGCGTTTCCTCGAAGCCGAAGCTTTCCGCGAACTTCACGTAGTCGCGCGGATCGAGCGAGAACGCGTGGCCTTCGCGGGCCGCGCGGCGCGCGTACAGGTTCAGCAGTTCGGCGGCCGTATCGCGGATCTGCTGCGCGGCCTTGCGCTTCGCGCGCTCCCACTGGCCGGAGCCGAGCGCGTGCAGCGGCGCGCTGTCGGGATCGGCGCCGCTGTAGCGCGAGATCACGTGCAGTTGCGCGACGGGCACGTAGAGCTTGCTGTCGCCCGAGTATTCGAGATGCAGGAATTCGGTCTCGCCTTCGCCGAGATCCATCGACACGAGGCCCATGTAGCGGCCGATGCCGTGCTGCGCGTGGACGACCGGGTCGCCCACCTTCAGCTCCGACAGGTCGCGCACCATCGCGTCGACGTTGCTCGCCTGTTCCTGCCGGCGGCGGCCCGCGCGGCGGCCGAGCGCGCCGTACAGCTCGGTTTCGGTGACGACCGCATAGCCTTCGCCCGGCACCGCGAAGCCGTTGGCGAGCGGCGCGACGCCGAGCGCGAAGCGTGCGTCGCTCTCGAGCCAGCCGGCGAAGTGGTCGTTCGACGCGGGGCGCAGATGGTGTTCGGCGAGCAGCTGCAGGATCGTTTCGCGGCGGCCGGCCGATTCGACGGTCAGCAGCACGCGCTTGCCCGACGATTCGACGAACGTGCGCAGCGACGCGAGCGGATCGTCGGCATGGCGATCGACGGTGAGCTCGGGCAGCGCCGTCGCCCAGCCGCCGGCCGGCTGCGCGGGCAGCACGACGCGCGCGAACGGCTTCGCGAACGCGAAGAAGTCCTCGTCGGACAGGAACAGGCGCTGCGGCTCGAGGATCGGCCGCTCGCGATCGTGCGCGAGGAACGCATGGCGCTGCTTCGTATCGGCCGTGAAGCGGCGGATCGACGCTTCGAGATCGCCGGTGAACACGAGGTGCGCGTCCTGCGGCAGGTAGTGGAACAGCGTGGCCGTCTCGTCGAAGAACAGCGGCAGGTAGTACTCGATGCCGGCCGACGGCACGCCGTTGCCGATGTCCTTGTAGATCGGCGCGCGGCTCGGGTCGCCTTCGAAGGTTTCGCGCCAGCGGCTGCGGAAGGCCGTGCGTGCGGCTTCGTCGAACGGAAACTCGCGACCGGGCAGGAGGCGCACGTCGCGCACTGGGTAGAGGCTGCGCTGCGTGTCGGGGTCGAACGCGCGGATCGAGTCGACCTGGTCGTCGAACAGGTCGATCCGGTACGGCAGCGGCGAGCCCATCGGGTACAGGTCGATCAGCGAGCCGCGCACGCAGTATTCGCCGGGCCGCACGACCTGGCTCACGTGCTCGTAGCCGGCCAGCGTGAGCTGCGCCTTCAGCTTTGCCTCGTCGAGCCGCTCGCCCTGCGCGAATGCGAACGTGTACGCGGCCATGAACGACGCGGGTGGCATCCGGTACAGCGCGGTGGTCGCGGGCACGAGCAGGATGTCGCAGCGGCCCTCGCCGAGGTCATGCAGCGTCGCGAGACGCTCGGACACGAGATCCTGGTGCGGCGAGAACGTGTCGTACGGCAGCGTTTCCCAGTCCGGCAGCAGGCGCACGCGCGCGTCGGGCGAGAAGTAGCGGATTTCCTGCGAGAGCCGCTGCGCGTCGACCGCGTTCGCGCAGATCACCGCGAGGAGCGGCACGTCCTGGCGGTTGTCGGCGAGATAACGGGCGATGGCGAGCGCGTCGGCGGAGCCGTGCGCGCCGTCGAAGGCGAAGCGCTGGCCGGGCTTGACGCGGGCAACGGGCGAGGCGGACGGGGTGGAAGCGTTATCTGGCATAGGGACGACAGGGGTGGCGTGCACGGGCGCATCGCGGTGCGCCGGTCGAGACGAAAGACCTATTATAAAATCCGCTTCTCGATTTCATCTTTCCGGCGTTTCCTTTCGTGACTCCCCGACTTTTCGCCCTGATTCCCTGTGCCGGCACCGGCAGCCGTTCCGGCTCGGCCGTGCCGAAGCAATACCGCACGCTGGCCGGCCGCGCGCTGCTGCATTACACGCTTGCCGCGTTCGACGCGTGCAGCGAATTCGCGCAGACGCTCGTCGTCCTCGCGCCCGACGATTCCCACTTCGACGCGCGCCGCTTCGCGGGCCTGCGCTTCGCGGTGCGCCGCTGCGGCGGCGGCTCGCGCCAGGCGTCGGTATTGAACGGGCTGCTCGAACTGGCCGAATTCGGCGCGACCGACCACGACTGGGTGCTGGTGCACGACGCCGCGCGCCCGGGCATCACGCCGGAGCTGATTCGCACGCTCGTCGCGACGCTGAAGGACGATCCGGTCGGCGGCATCGTCGCGCTGCCGGTGGCCGATACGCTCAAGCGCGTGCCGGCCGGCGGCGACGCGATCGCGCGCACCGAGTCGCGCGACGCGCTGTGGCAGGCGCAGACGCCGCAGATGTTCCGCATCGGCATGCTGCGCGACGCGATCCTGCGCGCGCAGCGCGAAGGGCACGACCTGACCGATGAAGCGAGCGCGATCGAATGGGCCGGCCATACGCCACGCGTCGTGCAGGGTAGCCTGCGCAACTTCAAGGTCACGTACCCGGAAGATTTCGCGCTCGCGGAAGCGATCCTCGCGCGCTCCACGAACGCTTCCTGACTTTCACCCCCTCACAATCGGAATACGCATGGATTTCAGAATCGGACAAGGCTACGACGTGCACCAGCTCGTCGAGGGGCGCCCCCTCATCATCGGCGGCGTGACGATTCCGTACGAACGCGGCCTGCTCGGCCACTCGGACGCGGACGTGCTGCTGCACGCGATCACCGACGCGCTGTTCGGCGCGGCGGCGCTCGGCGACATCGGCCGTCACTTCTCCGACACGGACGCGGCGTTCAAGGGCGCCGACAGCCGCGTGCTGCTGCGCGAGTGCGCCGCACGCATCAAGGCGGCCGGTTTCACGATCCAGAACGTCGACAGCACCGTGATCGCCCAGGCGCCGAAGCTGGCGCCGCATATCGACGGGATGCGCGCGAACATCGCGGCCGATCTCGGGCTGCCGCTCGATCGCGTGAACGTGAAGGCGAAGACCAACGAGAAGCTCGGCTATCTCGGCCGCGGCGAGGGGATCGAGGCGCAGGCTGCCGCGCTGCTGGTGAAGCAGGGCGGCTGATGCCCGGCTGCGGCGGCGCGCGGTTCGCCCGCCGCGCCGCGCGGCGGAAATGAAAAATGCCACGCGGATGCGTGGCATTTTCGTTTGGCGCGGCGACCGGGCCGGCGCGACTGCCGGCCGGGTGGCGCAACCGCTTATTCGCCTTCTGCGGCGATCACTTGCGCGGCGGCGTTGATCACCGACGCGATACGGCCGACGTCGCGCAGCTGCGTGACGGTCATTCCTTGCTCGTTCTTCAGCAGCGCATAGTGCGACTTCACGCAGAAGTGGCACTTGCCGACGATCGACGCGGCGAGCGCGTACATCTCGAACTTGCGCTTGTCGACGCCACCGTGCGTCGCATACGCGCCCATCCGCAGCTCGGCGCGTTGCGTCTTCAGGTCGGCATCGTCGGCCATCTCGACATACGGATACCAGGTGTTGTTCATCCCCATCAGCGCGGCCGCCGTCAGCACGGCGTTCGTCTCTTCGGGCGACAGGACGCCGGCTTCGCGGATCGTCTTGATGAGCACCGTGCTCTTCGCCGCGATGGCCGCCGCCAGCGCGACGCCGACCGCGTCGGTGCCTTCGAGCGACGAGCGCGAGATCGTGCCGTCGAGGTTCAGGCGAATGTCCTTCGCGTAGTCGGGAATACGCGCCTTAATCGAATCGATGAATTCCATTGATATCTCCTATGGGTTGGCCGTTAAAAAAGCCCGCAGGCAGGACGTGCGCCGCGGGCTTCGTGCATCGATGCGCTTACAGCGTTGCGCCGCCGACTGCACGGTTGCACGGGCACAGTTCGTCCGTTTGCAGGCCGTCCAGAATCCGCAGGACTTCTTCCGGGCTGCGGCCGACGTTCAGGTTGTTCACCGAAACGTGCTGGATCGTGTTGTCCGGATCGACGATGAACGTCGCGCGCAGGGCCACGCCGGCTTCCTTGTCGCGCACGCCGAGCTGGTCGATCAGCTCGCCCTTGACGTCGCCGAACGAGTAGTGGTTCAGCTTGTCGAGGTCCTTGTGCTCACGGCGCCATGCGAGCTTGACGAATTCGTTGTCCGAGCTGCCGCCGAGCAGGACGGCATCGCGCTCTTCGAACTGCTTCGTGAGCTTCGCGAATTCGACGATTTCCGTCGGGCACACGAACGTGAAATCCTTCGGATAGAAGTAGATGATCTTCCACTTGCCCGGGAACGACGCTTCGGTGACGGTCTCGAACGCCGACTGGCCGTTTTCCTCGTGATTGTTGAAGCCCGGCTTCGCGGCTACGACGGTGAAAGCTTCGAGTTTATCGCCCACGGTTTTCATGCGGATACTCCTGTATGAGTTGGGAAGAAGACTGAGTCAAGCTACCTCGGTGCTGCAACGATGATGTGACAGCATGGGTAAAACTATAACACTATTAGCTATTTACTTCAATAGATTTTGACTAACGATCTTCATAGCTTTTTTCAACCGGATCGATAGTGTGCAGCGCAAGAAGCGTGCGCGAGCGCGTCACGCAGTCGCACGCGCCTTGCCGGCGCCGGGGAATTCGAGCGTGACTTCGAGGCCCGCTTCCGGGTTGCGGTTGCGCAGGCGCAGCGCGCCGCGATAGCGGCCGACGAGGCGCAGCACGATCGCCATCCCGAGGCCCGTGCCGTCCGCCTTGGTGCGCGCGGTGTCGACGCGGTAGAACGGCCGCATCACGAGCGGCAGCTGATCCTCGGGGATGCCGGGGCCTTCGTCGCTCACCGACAGTTCGACGCGCGCGTGCGACACGCGTGTCTCGAGCGTGATGCGCGACACGCCGTCCTGCTTGCTCTGGCCATACTTGCGCGCGTTCTCGACGAGGTTGCCGATCACGCGGCGCATGTCGGTCTCGTCGGCTTCGATCACCGCGCTCGGCGCGAGCCGCGTGCGGATCTCGACGCCATCCTCGCCCGACACGCGGGCGGCGACTTCCTGCGCGATCGACGACAGGTCGACGGGCTCCGGCTTGCGTTGCGACGGGCGTGCGTAGTCGATGAAGGCCGCGATGATGCGGTCCATCTGCTCGATGTCGTCGACCATCGCATCCTTGGTCGCCTGGTCGGACGGGCTCATCTCGGTTTCGAGCCGCAGCCGCGCGAGCGGGGTGCGCAGGTCGTGCGAGATGCCCGCGAGCATCAGCGCGCGGTCGGCCTCGAGCTGCTCGAGGTCGCGCACCATCTGGTTGAAGCTGCGATTGGTCTCGGCCGCGACGCCCATCCCGCGCTCGGGCAGCAGCTCGGGTGTCTGGCCCGAGCCGATCTGCCGCGCGGCCAGCGCGAGTCGCGAGAACGGCCGGTTCACCAGGCTGGTGATGAACGCGGAGCCGAACAGCGACAACGCGAGCGCGAACAGCCCCCAGCCGGCCCACTGCAGGCCCGTGACGTTGTCGAGCTGGTCGCGGTCGAGCGCGACCCAGTAATCGTCGTCGTCGATCTTGAAGCTGATCCACACGCCGGGAATGTCGTTGACCGACTGCGCGATCACGGTATCGTCGCCGAGGCGGCTGCGGATGTCGTGTTCGATCAGGCGGTTCAGCGATTCGTCGGGCTGCAGCTTGAACTTGTCGGTCTTCTCGCGCGGGTAAACGCGCACGCCCTCGTTGCTCTCGAGATCCTGCAGCAGCGCGCGCCGCAAATCGGGATCGGAATAGAGCAGGGCGGTGCGCGTGAGCTTCACGACCGCGACGAGCTGGAGAGCCACGCGCTGCGCACGCGGCTCGCGCTCGATCACGCGAAAGCTCTGGAACCACGCGGCGAGACTGACCGAGATCAGCAGCGCGATCAGCAGGAAGGTGCGCCAGAACAGCCCGCCGAACGCGAGCTGAAGGAGGCGCCGGTCGATACGCATGGGACGGGCCGTGGGCGGGCGAAACCGGAAAGGAAAAAGATCAGGCGGCGCCGTCCGGGATGAACACGTAGCCGAGGCCCCAGACGGTCTGGATGAAACGCGGGCTGCCCGGATCCGGTTCGATCAGCTTGCGCAGGCGCGAGATCTGCACGTCGAGGCTGCGGTCGAACACTTCGTATTCACGGCCGCGCGCGAGCTCCATCAGCTTCTCGCGCGACAGCGGCTGGCGCGGGTGACGCGCGAACACCTTCAGCACCGAGAACTCGCCGGTGGTGAGCGGAATTTCCTGGCCGGACTTCGTCAGCGTGCGCGTCGCGAGGTTCAGCGAGAACTCGCCGAACTCGAACACCTCGGTGGTTTCCGACGGCGCGCCCGGCAGTTCGGCCGGCGCCTGGCGGCGCAGCACCGCATGAATGCGCGCAACGAGTTCGCGCGGGTTGAACGGCTTCGGCAGGTAATCGTCGGCGCCCATCTCGAGGCCGACGATGCGATCCACATCCTCGCCCTTCGCGGTGAGCATGATGATCGGCGTGCGGTCGTTGCTGCCGCGCAGGCGGCGGCAGATCGACAGGCCGTCTTCGCCCGGAAGCATCAGGTCGAGCACGAGCAGGTCGAAACGCTCGCGTACCCAGAGCTTGTTCATTGCGGTCGCGTTTTCCGCGACGTAGACATTGAAACCCTGCTCGCCGAGATAGCGGCGCAGCAGATCGCGCAGGCGCGGGTCGTCGTCGACGACGAGAATCTTGGAGGGGTTTTTCGTTTCCATGATCGGCATCTTATCGCGAATGGGAATTGGCGCACGGCCGTGTATTTTCGGGCGTTACAGTCGGTTACAAAATTTACCCGTAGTGTCGCGCCGAGTAAAGGCAGGCTATAGAGATTCCTTTACTCGAAGCCGAAATTCGGTAGATACTCCCCTGCACTCCATCATTCATCTTTGCACACCCGAATTCCGCAGGGTTTTTCAAGTACCAGAGGTAGCCGGTTGCCGCGTGACGAAGGGAACAAATCGACCAAAGAAGCGAGGACGGTCATGCGATCTGCCCGGATTGCACTGATGCTGACGATCGCGCTTGCCGGTCCGTATGCGTCGAACTTCGCGTATGCGCAGCGCCCCGAGCAGGGCGCATCGTCGCGCAAGCTGCCGCGCGGCAAAGCGCCGCAGTCCGATCGCACCGCCGAGATGACGGTCCGTTCCGCCGTGCCTCCCGATCTCGAACAGCGCCGCCGCGACGGGCACATGACGCCCGAGGAACGCCACCTTTTGCGCCAGCACATCGAAGACGCCGTTCGCGAGCTGTACAAGCGCTGACACGCCGTCTTTCGCCCTCCGCGAAATACTTCGCGTGGAAAAGATTCGTAGCAATTTTTCCGTCAACTTTCGCCTGTCGATTGCCGTTGTACCGGCATCCGCACCGCCGGTGCGCTCCGGGAGTCCATGACGATGAAAGCGAACGCTGCCGCACCGGCGCCGTCGCCCGCCATGCAGTCGCCGCTCGACGCCGACGATGCATTGTTTTTCCTGAGTCGCACCGGTTTTTCTCCCGCGCCCGCCGACGTTGCGCGCGTCGTCGGCATGACGCGCGCGCAGGTCGTGGCCGACACGCTCGGCAACGTTCGCCGCGACCCCGTTACGACCTGGCCCGACTGGATCGCCGAGTTGCCGCCGACGCGCGCGCAGCGCCAGGCGCTGACGCCCGACATGCGGCGCGACGAGCAGCGCGAGCGCAACGTTCGGTACGATGCGCTGCGCGCGGCGTGGGTCAACGAGATGATCGTCACGCCGTCGCCGCTCACCGAGCGCATGACGCTGTTCTGGCACGGGCATTTCACGTCGGGGCAGGACAAGGTGCCGTACCCGCAGACGATGGCGGCGCAGAACGCGCTGTTTCGCCGCGAGGCGCTCGGCAACTTCGGCGTGCTGCTGCATGCGGTCGCGAAGGATCCGGCGATGCTGCAGTACCTCGATGGCGCGAGCAATCGCAAGGGGCGTCCGAACGAGAATTTCGCGCGCGAGGTGATGGAGCTGTTCACGCTCGGCGAAGGGCATTACACGCAATACGACGTGACCGAAGCCGCGCGTGCGATGACGGGCTGGACGGTCGATCCCGATACGTATCGCTTCGAGGTGCGGCAGGATTGGCACGACGCCGGCGACAAGACGATCCTCGGCGAAACGGGGCCGTTCGATGGCGACGGCTTTCTCGACATCCTGCTGAAGCGGCCCGGCACCGCACGTTTCATCGCCGCCAAGCTGTGGCGCGAGTTCGTGTCGGATACGCCCGATCCGGGCGCGCTCGATGCGGTGGCCGAGCGGTTTCGCTCGAGCGGCTACGACATTCGCACGGCGCTCGCCGCGCTGTGGTCGACCGACGCCTTCTGGGATCCTCGCAACCGCGGCGTGCTCGTCAAGTCGCCGGCGGAATTCGTCGTCGGATCGGTGCGGTTGTTCGACGTGTCATACGGCGATCCACAGATGCTGGCGAACACCGTGCGCACGCTCGGGCAGAACCTGTTCTATCCGCCGAACGTGAAGGGCTGGCCGGGCGGCGCGCTGTGGATCAACAGCACCACGCTGCTCGCGCGCAAGCAGTTCGTCGAGCAACTGTTCCGCGCGACGGAGACGGCCGGCATGCACCCGCCGGCGCATGCGATGGCGCCGCCGACGAATGCCCGTGCGCACGCGATGCCGGTAGTCGAGACGGCATCCGCAGCCGGCATGCACGGAACGCCTGCCAAGCCCGCGCGCGCCGGCCTGCGATTCGACCTCGAACGCTGGCTTGCGCAATATCGCGCGCGGCCGCAGGCGATCGCCGGTTTGTCGACCGAGCTTCAGCTGCAACATGCGGTGCTGCAGTTGTCGCCGGTCGCGGCGATCGACACGGATTCGACCGGCAGTGCGTATCTCGAGGCGCTGCTGATGGATCCGGCCTACCAACTGAAATGATTCGAACGACGATGAAGCGGGGAGCCGGTGCGGCAAAGGTGCCGGGCGGCGAACCAAAGGATGCGCGATGAACCGACGTGATTTTCTGACGCTGACGGGCGCCGCGGCCGCGGCCGGCGTGTCGATGTGGCAGGCCCCTGCGATGGCGGCTTCCGTGGCGCAGACGAGGCGCCCATCGGCGGCCGGGTACGCGAACGTGCTGATCCTCGTCGAGCTGAAGGGCGGCAACGACGGCCTCAACACGGTGGTGCCATATGCGGACCCGCTGTATTACCAGTTCCGCCGCGGCATCGGCATCAAGCGCGAGCAGGTGCTGCAACTCGACGCGCACACGGGGCTGCATCCGTCGCTTGCGCCGTTGATGTCGCTATGGCGCGACGGGCAGGTCGCGGTCGTACAGGGCGTCGGCTATCCGCAGCCGAACCTGTCGCATTTCCGCTCGATCGAGATCTGGGATACCGCGTCGCGCTCGGATCAATATCTGCACGAAGGCTGGCTGACGCGCACGTTCGCGCAGGCGCCCGTGCCGCCCGGTTTCGCGGCCGACGGCGTCGTGCTCGGCAGCGCCGAGATGGGGCCGCTCTCGAACGGTGCGCGTGCGATCGCGCTCGTCAATCCCGCGCAGTTCATTCGTGCGGCCCGGCTTGCCGAGCCTTCGTCGCTGCGCGAACAGAACCCCGCGCTCGCACACATCATCGACGTCGAGAACGACATCGTGAAGGCGGCCGACCGGCTGCGTCCGCGCGGCGGGATGCGTGAATTCCGGACGGCCTTTCCGGCCGGCGCGTTCGGCACGTCGGTCAAGACCGCGATGCAGGTGCTGGCCGCGTGCGAAGCGTCCGGGCCGGGTGCGCAGGATGGTGTCGCGGTGCTGCGCCTGACGCTCAACGGCTTCGATACGCACCAGAACCAGCCGGGGCAGCAGGCTGCGCTGCTCAAGCAGTTCGCGGAAGGGATGAGCGCGATGCGCGGCGCGTTGATCGAGCTCGGGCGCTGGAACCAGACGCTCGTGATGACGTATGCGGAATTCGGCCGGCGCGTGCGCGAGAACCAGAGCAACGGCACCGATCACGGCACGGCCGCGCCGCATTTCGTGATGGGCGGCCGCGTGGCTGGCGGGCTATACGGTGCGCCGCCGGCGCTCGGGCGGCTCGACGGCAACGGCAACCTGCCGGTCGCGGTCGATTTCCGCCAGCTCTACGCGACCGTGCTCGGGCCGTGGTGGGGGCTCGACGCGACCCGCGTGCTGCAGCAGCGCTTCGATACGCTGCCGTTGTTGAAGGCGTGAGGCGCGAGGGTCAACGCCGGCGTGCAGCGCGCCACGCGATCCACAGCTTGCGGATCGGCGTCAGCGCGATGCGCTGGTGCAGTACCTGGTAGCCGTCGCGCTCGATTTCATCGAGCAGTGAGCCGGTCAGTGCGATCTGCGCGCGCAGCGTGCGCTGCGCGCGGCGTTCGGATGCGGGGATCGCTGCTTCGGCGGCCACGAGCGCTTCGCGCGCGCGGGCTGTCTGGAATTGCAGCAATTCGGTGAAGGCCGGGCTGTAGCGGCGGTTCAGCAGATCGGCCGCGGTGACGTTGTAGCGCTGCAGTTCGTCGATCGGCAGGTAGATGCGGCCGTGGCGCGCATCGTTGCCGAGGTCCTGCACGAATTGCGCGAGCATCAGCGCGCGGCCGGCGTCCGCGGCCCACGGTTGCGGGTCGGCCGGGTTCGCGGCGCTGGCGCGCGCGACCAGCGACGCGAAGACGCCGCCGACTTGCGCGATATAGCGCTGCAGGTTCGCAAAATCGAGGTAGCGCGCCTGTTCGAGATCCATCCCGTAACCGTTGACGAGCGTGCGCAATGCATCGGCCTCGGCGGCGATCGCCGGATGATGCTGCGCAAGCGCCTTCGTGACCGGGTGCGACGGCTGCCCGTCGACCAGCGCCGCGAGTTCCTTGTGCCACCACGCGAGCTTCGTGTGTCCGATGGTCGGGTCGCTGGTTTCCTTGACGGTTTCCTCGAGTTCGCGGCGCAGCGCGAACAGGGCGGTCAGGCGCGGTTGCGTGGCGAGCGGCGCCTGGCGCAGCGCGTAGTAGACGCTGGAGCCCGCGGGGGCGGCCTTTTGCTGACAGTAGTCGTCGAAGTTCATGGGCGGAATCGTGTGGGGAGGCGGGTTCGGGGGACGCGCGGCGGCGCGGTGCCGAAACGTCGAGCGCGGCATTCTAGCATCGCTGCACGACGGGTGCCGGCAAGGGCGAGACAAGCCCGCACGGATCGGGTAGAATCTCGCGCTCGCCTGATCGGGCGTGCCGGATACAAGACGGCGCGATGTCCGGCACGCGTGGCAACGCATCTTTCGTGCCGCGTGATCAGGCAACAGAAATGCGCGTGAGTGGCGAAATTGGTAGACGCACCAGGTTTAGGTCCTGACGCCCGCAAGGGTGTGCCGGTTCGAGTCCGGCCTCACGCACCACAGTTCAGTAACGCACCCGTCGCGGCTACCCCTAAGAGCGATTGCAAGGTGGTCGATCCAGGCACGGTTGTTTTTTGTCGATAGCCGGCAACGTGCCGGCTACCCTCTGCCCCCTGCACGAACCCGGCCTGTTCGCTGATTCGCCGGACGTGCAACCGCAAATATTCATCCCGGTTTGATCACGCTACGCGAATACGCTGCCCCTGTTCGTGGACGGGGCTGGGTTTAGCCGCTTGGCGCGATGCACGTCGCGTATGCATTCGATGTGCGAGATCATTGATACGACATCGTGAACGAGAGTTGCCCATTTACCGATCCCGGCTGCATCGCATCCGACGTGCGCAGATATCTCGCGACTAGCGGAATGCTGAAGCTGTTTCCGGATGCCTGGCCGGCGCTCCACTGATTCGGGTTGCCGGCGGTTGCGGCGTCGGGGCCGAAATTGACCGGGGCCGAGTTACGGAGGACTTGGTAGCCGATCCCCTGTGCGGTCGATGATTTGGTCAGGGACACGATATTCGATCTATTTCCCGGATTCGAGACATCCGTCAGGGTCACGTAAACACCCAGGCCGGGCGAGCACGAATTCAGATCGATGGAGAATTTCGTGTCTCCTGCCGTTGCTCCGACTTTGTTCAACTCCTTGGCCATTACCTGTGGCATCGGGACGTTGATCGATGAGTCCGAGACCTTGCATGTCTGGCCTTTCACGGACAGGATGCCATTGACCCGCAGGACGTAACTTGTTCTGGCCCCGCCCTGTGTGACTCGCCAGGTCATGGTGGGAAGGGTGCTTCCGTCGGCCGTTCCGGATTGAATGGGGCCGGTCACGACAAGCGTGACGCCGGCGTTGAAGACCCTTGCGATTAGGGCGTCCGGACTGGCCGACATACTGAATGGGGCGAGCTGGGTGTTGCTGAAGCCGGGAACCGCAGCACGGAACTGAATACCGATTCCCGGTATGCCGGTTTCGTATACGTTTGTATAGCCGGGCACGAGTTTCCCGTTGCTGATTTCGGCTGTTGTTTGTGCTGACATTACCGAAGTGCAGTACGTGAAAATCGTATCCCACCCGTGAGCGTACGCCGTATCCGTACTTCCGACGGCCTTGTCGCGCGGTATCAACCGCTCGCTCACGTTTAGGGCCGGAGAGAGAGGGCTGGGAAGGCGGTTGTTGGATGGGTCTACGAAGTAGCAGTCTGCCCACGAATAACTTGAAGCAAGGATCGTTATGGCTAATAGCGTGACTTTGATGGGTGAGATCATATTCATTTTGTGAAGGGCGAGCTATTGCATGATTCTTTTAACCAGGATATTGGTTGGTAATAATTTATATTTAAATTTCACCGTTTATTATAGATAAACTCCGACTCCTATTGTTTGGGACAAGTACGAAAAATTATTCGTTTTTTGTGTCTATGCGCAGTCGGCGGGGGGGGCGCCATGCATCAGACGTTTGACAGTTACGACGATGAATGGGTATTCGCCTCAAGGGCGATCCATGCTCGATTGAGTGAATGCCGGTCGATTGATATGTTGAATTCAACGGCGGTTCATCAAGATCGGACGCGTGTAATATTGACCACTTCCATGCAAGAAGCACATTCCACGAGGCCACCGATGAAGAGCGCCACCCGCATGCCGATTCCCGTTCTGGCGCTGATGTTGGCTGCGCCGGTATTGGCGTCGACGCCTGCCGACAACATCGCCTGGAGCGCCAGGCCGGTGCAGTTGGCCGGGCCGTCGTCGGCGTGCTCGGCTTACTCGGGGCGGGTGATGTCGGGCGGTGAGCCGCTGTCGACCGAAACCGTGCTGAAAGCGGTCGGCACGTCGCTGGCCGGCTCCGCGCTAGGCCTCGCCATTGGCGGATATCAGGGCGCAGCCCCCAATCCGTGTGCCCGCCCGGGTCTGTGATCGGCTCGCGGGCGAACCGCACGGATCGCCGCTTCACCTGACCAGTTCGACAACAAGCGCCGCGCGTCGCCCGACCGCGGCGCTTCGTCGTTTCAGGCGCGCTTAGTCCCAGAAACTCCGAATCGCTACCGCCACGATCACCGGTACCGAAAACACCAGCGGAATCGCGAAATACTGCGCTTCGCGATCGACGATCCAGCTATGGATCACCCACGCCGCACCGATTGCGAACGTAATGAGGCCGGCCAGCACGGCGATGAGATTCTGGATTCGCTTCGAAGGCTGGCGGCGCGCCGGGGTGGCATCGGCGTTCTTGTCATCGTGCGGGGACGATTTCATCGGGAAAGGGCGGCTTCGGGCCTGCTCGAACGGACATAGGAGCAGGAGACCGCATTTGGGCGGATCGCGCAAGGGCCGGCGTGCTCGGCGGGATCGGCGGCGAGCCGTGGCGTCGTGCAGCCGCGCGCGCAAGCCGGGGCGCCGGGCGGCTAGTGCGGCAATGGTTGTATCCGCAACCATTGGGCGTTATGCTCGGCAGCTCCAATAAGACGGAATGCCATCATGAACGACACGAATTCAGGGTCGGTGCGTGCGGCGGTGGTCGGTGTCGGCGCGATCGGCGGATTGCTCGCGGCTGCGCTGTCGCGGGCCGGCATGACCGTGAGCGCCTACGCGCGCGGTGCGACGCTCGATGCGCTGAACGCGCACGGCGTGCGCGTGGTCGACGAGGCGGGCGCCGTATCGTCGGTCCAGGTGCGTGCGAGCGACGACGCGGCCGTGCTCGGTGTGCAGGACTACGTGGTGATCGCGCTGAAGGCGCAGGCGCTGCCGGCGCTGGCCACGCGCATCGCGCCGCTGGTCGGGCCCGACACGGTGATCGTCGCCGCGATGAACGGGCTGCCGTGGTGGTTCACGCACGGGCTCGCGGGCCCGATCGACGGCGTGCCGCTCGACGCGGTCGACCCGGCCGGCGCGGTGTCGGCGGCGCTGCCGCCCGCGCAGGCGATCGGCTGCGTCGTGCACCTGTCGTCGAGCACCGATGCGCCGGGTATCGTGCGCCGCGGCCGCGGCAACCGGCTGATCATTGGCTCGCCTGATACGCGGCTCGACGCGCCGGCCGCACGGTTCGCGTCGGCGCTTGCCGCGGGCGGCTTCGACGTCGAATTGACGCCGGTGATCCGCACCGAGATCTGGGCGAAGCTGTGGGGCAACATGAACATGAATCCGTTGAGCGCGCTGACGGGTTCGACCGCCGAGCAACTGCTCGACGATCCGTTCACGCAGGACCTCGCATTGCGGATGATGGAGGAGGCGGCCGCGATCGGTGCGAAGCTGGGTCTCGCAACGGGGATGAGCGGGCCGGAGCGGATCGCCGTGACGCGCAGGCTCGGCGCGTTCAAGACGTCGATGCTGCAGGATTTCGAGGCCGGACGACCGCTCGAGATCGGTCCGATCCTCGGCGTGTTTCCGGAGCTGGGACGCAAGCTCGACGTGCCGACGCCGTATTGCGACGCGGTGCTGGGGCTGCTGCGTCAGCGCGCGGCGAACAGCGGGCTATAGCGGACGGGGATCGCGGCGGCGATAGCCCGTGAGCCGTGATGATGAACGATGAGCCGACGTTCGGTGCGTGTGCGGGAGCGGGAACGGGAAGCCGGGCCGCCACCGATGCGCTCACGCGACTCGACGGCCCGCGGATTCATAGGAACAAAGCAACGAGTGTCGATGCGCGCCGCGACGGACTCCGGCGGCCGCCACCGCGATTCCGGCGCATGCCGGCACGGGCGCCACTCCGTTGAAACGCGGACGTGGCACGGGTTGCATCCGCCGTGCGACTCACTCGTCCCGTTCGATCGCGTGCGCGACAATCTTGTCGAGCAGCCGCTCGAACGTCTGACGTTCGCCGTCGGACAGGCACGCGAGCAGGCCGTCGTTCCACTTGCGCACGATCGGCATGATCTTGCGATGCAGCGCGCGGCCGTCGGCGGTCAGCGCGATCAGCACGATCCGGCCGTCCTCCTCGCTTGCACTGCGTGCGAGCAGCCCCTGGCGCAGCAGCGCCTCGGCCGCCCGGCTCGCCTGGCTCTTGTCGAGGTTGGTGTGGCGCGCGAGATCCATGATCGAGAACGGGCCGAAGGCGCCGACGGCGGCGATCACGCGCGCCTCGGGCAGCGAGATGTCGAGCTTGTGCCGGTACACCTCGCCGATCCCGCGGTCGGAGCGCTTCGTGAGCGCGTGGAGGCGATAGGTCAGAAACTGATCGAGCCCGGCTTGACGGCCTTTCATGTCGAATCCTGAAGAAAAAGGGCGGGCCCGATTGTTCCTGTATCGCGCGCTCGGGTCAACGGTCAGTGTGCGCCGTATTTCAGGCGCGTCAATTGCTCCGCTTCGTTCGCGAGCAGATTGGCCGCGTCGCGGATCGCGACGTCGAGCGTGATCGGCCCGGGAGCCGGCGAGAAGCAGCCGGAAAAATGTTCGGACAGGCGCGGCAGCGCGGCCGGGTCGACCGCGCCGGACAGCAGCGACGCGGGCACGCCCGCGGCCTGTGCGTGGCGGCACGCGATGAACGGCGCCTTGCCGTGCAGCGTCTGCACGTCGGAGCGGCCTTCGCCGGTGATCAGCCAGTCGGCGCCGGCGAGCGCCGCGTCGAGGCCGACTTGCCGCGCGACTACTTCGGCGCCCGCTTCGAACTGCGCGCCGAGCATATGCAGCGCGAAACCGAGGCCACCCGCGGCACCGGCGCCCGGCAGGTCGCGGCCACGGCGGTCGAGCGCGGCTTCGAGCAGGTCGGCGAAGCGGGCAAGGGCGGCGTCGAGGGTCGCAACTTGCTCGGGCGTTACGCCTTTTTGCGGGCCGAACACGGCGGTCGCGCCGTGCGCGCCCGTCAGCGGGTTGTCGACGTCCGACATGCCGATGAATTCGGTTTCCGTCAGGCGCGGGTCGAGCCCCGACGCGTCGATGCGCGCGATGTCGGCGAGCCGCGACGGCACCGGTTCGACCGGCTGGCCGCCTGCGTCGAAGCACTGCATGCCGAGGCCGGCGAGCAGCCCGGCGCCCGCATCGTTGGTGCTGCTGCCGCCGAGCGCGACGAAAAAGCGGCGCACGCCTTCGTCGAGCAGCGTGCGGATCGCCTCGCCCATTCCGCGCGTGCTGCGCGCGTCGACCGGCACGCTCATGCCGACCGGATCCGTGATGCCGACGATCTCGGCCGTCTCGACGATCGCGGTGCGCGCATCGATCACGCCGACCGCCGCGTCGCGTGCCGCGAGCGACGCGCCGGCCACCCGCAGCGCGCGCCGCGTACCGCCGCCCGCCAGCATCGCGTCGAGCGTGCCTTCGCCGCCATCGGCCATCGGGCAGCAGCGCACGACCGCATCGGGCCGGGCGCGGCGGATGCCGGTGGCGATCGCATCCGCGACCTGCTCGGCTGAAAGCGAGCCTTTGAACGAATCGGGCGCGATGACGACGACAGGCGCGGACGGGTGTTGCGGCATGGTGTCTCCGGAAGGCGTGATTGGTGTGAGGAATGAATGGGGCCGCGACGGCGGCATACCTTCAATCGGAGCTTACAGGATGGCGGGCCCGTGGTGGATACGGCGTTCGGCATAGCGGCGATCCGCGCGCATTGCCGTGCAGAGGGCTGCCGATGCGGGGCAGACGCACGCGCGTCGCGCCGATCTGGCGGTGTGATGAAAATTGTTTGCTAGAATAGTCGATTCTTCCGGCCAAAGCCGTGCTCCGAGCCGCTTGCGCTAGCCATCCGGCGCGTGCAGGGATGGCGTGGCGCTCCGGCGCGGCGAGTGGATGTGGCACACATCACGCCGCAGGCAGGCACGGCAAGGAAAACCCGATTCGCTCGAATAATTTTAGGACGATTGAAGCCATGGCTAACGTTGTTGAGAACCTCGGCAAGCTTGAACGCCGCGTGACGATTTCCCTGCCGAAAGACACCGTGCAGAAGGAAATCGACGCCCGTATCCAGAAACTCGCGAAGACCGTGCGCATGCCGGGTTTCCGCCCGGGCAAGGTGCCGGTGAAGATGGTCGCGCAACAGTACGCGGGTCAGGTCGAAGCAGAAGTGCTGAGCGACAAGATCGGCCAGGAATTCTTCACGATCAGCCGCGCGGAAAACCTGCGCGTCGCTGGTCAGCCGAGCTTCGAGCCGAAGCAGGAGCAGGCTGAAGGTGCATACGCGTTCGACGCAACGTTCGAGGTCTACCCGGAAGTGAAGATCGGCGATCTGGCGACGGCTGAAGTCGAGCGCTCGACGACGTCGATCGGCGACGCCGAAATCGACCGCACGCTGGACATCCTGCGCAAGCAACGCGTGCACTACCACGCACGCGGCGAAGCCGGCGAGCACGGCGACGGCGGCGCGGACACCGCAGCCAAGGACGGCGACCGCGTGACGGTCGACTTCGTCGGCAAGATCGACGACGTCGCGTTCCAGGGTGGCACGGCCGAAGATTTCCCGTTCGTGCTCGGCGAAGGCCGCATGCTGCCGGAATTCGAAAAGGCTGCACTGGGCCTGAAGGCCGGTGAATCGCGAACGTTCGACCTGGCGTTCCCGGAGGATTACCACGGCAAGGACGTCGCGGGTAAGACGGCGCAATTCACGGTCACGATGAAGAAGATCGAGTGGCCGCACCTGCCGGAAATCGACGCGGAATTCGCGAAGTCGCTCGGCATCGAAGACGGCGACCTCACGAAGATGCGCGCCGAGATCAAGGAAAACCTCGAGCGCGAAGCGAAGCGTCGCACGCAGTCGATCGTCAAGAACCAGGTGATGGACGCGCTGCTGAAGATCTCCGAACTCGACGTGCCGAAGGCGCTGATCGAGCAGGACCAGCAACGCCTCGTCGAAATGGCTCGCCAGGACCTGGCGCAGCGCGGCGTGCCGAACGCGAAGGACGCACCGATCCCGGCCGAGATGTTCACCGAGCAGGCAGAACGCCGCGTGAAGCTGGGCCTCGTGCTGGCCGAGCTCGTGAAGTCGAACGGCCTCGAGGCGAAGCCGGAACAGATCCGCGCGGAAGTCGACGAGTTCGCGAAGAGCTACGAAGACCCGAAGGAAGTGGTCCGCTGGTATTATTCCAACCAGCAGCGCCTCGCCGAGATGGAAGCGTTCGTCGTTGAAAGCAACGTCGTCGATTTCGTGCTGGGCAAGGCAAAGGTGACGGACAAGGAAGTGAGCTTCGAGGCACTCGCGAGCGCATCGGCGCAAGCGTAAGTGTTGCTCTAGCGGCGTGCCGGCTGTCGGAGCGACGGCCCGCACGCCGTTTTTACGTCAAGCGCACGGTTGCCATTAATATGGCGATTGAGCGGGCGGCTTCCTTCCGTTCAATTTTCCATTCGAACAAGGTTCATTGAATGATCACTCGCGCTGAATTGCTGGACATGCTTGCTTCGAACGCGCCGCAGGGTTTCGAGGCGCAAGCGCTGGGGCTGGTGCCGATCGTCGTCGAAACGAGCGGCCGCGGCGAGCGTTCGTACGATATCTACTCGCGTCTCCTGAAGGAGCGCCTGGTGTTCATGGTCGGCGAAGTGAACGACCAGACCGCCAACCTCGTGGTCGCGCAGCTGCTGTTCCTCGAGAGCGAGAATCCCGACAAGGACATCAGCCTGTACATCAACAGCCCGGGCGGGTCGGTGTCGGCCGGCATGGCGATCTACGACACGATGCAGTTCATCAAGCCGGACGTGTCGACGCTGTGCATGGGTCTCGCGGCCAGCATGGGTGCGTTCCTGCTCGCGTCGGGTGCGAAGGGCAAGCGTTTCGCGCTGCCGAACTCGCGCGTGATGATTCACCAGCCGCTCGGCGGCGCACGCGGCCAGGCATCCGACATCGAGATCCAGGCACGCGAAATCCTCTACCTGAAGGAGCGGCTGAACCAGTTGCTCGCGCAGCACACGGGCCAGGACGTCGAGCGCATCGCGCGCGACACCGACCGTGATAACTTCATGTCGAGCGAGGACGCGAAGGCGTACGGGCTGATCGATCAGGTGCTGTTGAAGCGCCCGTGAGCTTAAACGGGGTGCCGCCCCGATTCGGGCGGCGCCCTCAAACGTCCCGAGTGCCCTGAGCATCTGCGGCAAGCGCATCCAGCCGGCTCCGGTCGCGCCCTAGGCGCGGCGTCCGGAGCAATCGGCGTATCATGTCATTTACCTGTCCGGAGGCTCTACATTCATGGCGGACAAAAAAGGTTCGAACAGCGAGAAGCTGTTGTATTGCTCGTTTTGCGGGAAAAGCCAGCATGAGGTGAAAAAACTCATCGCGGGCCCGTCGGTGTTCATTTGCGATGAATGTATCGACCTCTGCAACGAAATCATTCGCGACGAGGCGGCTGCCGCCGGCGTCGAGGCCAGCCTGTCCCGGTCGGATCTCCCGAGCCCGCAGGAAATTCGCGACATCCTCGATCAGTACGTGATCGGCCAGGAGCGCGCGAAGAAAATCCTCGCGGTGGCCGTGTACAACCACTACAAGCGCCTGAAGCATCTCGACAAGAAGGACGACGTCGAGCTGTCGAAGAGCAACATCCTGCTGATCGGCCCGACGGGCTCCGGCAAGACGCTGCTCGCGCAGACGCTCGCGCGGTTGCTCAACGTGCCGTTCGTGATCGCCGATGCGACGACGCTGACCGAAGCCGGCTACGTCGGCGAGGACGTCGAGAACATCATCCAGAAGCTGTTGCAGAACTGCAACTACGAGGTCGACAAGGCTCAGCGCGGGATCGTCTACATCGACGAAATCGACAAGATCAGCCGCAAGTCGGACAACCCGTCGATCACGCGCGACGTGTCGGGCGAGGGCGTCCAGCAGGCGCTGCTGAAGCTCGTCGAGGGCACGATGGCGTCGGTGCCGCCGCAGGGCGGTCGCAAGCACCCGAACCAGGATTTCATCCAGGTCGACACGACCAACATCCTGTTCATTTGCGGCGGTGCATTCGACGGCCTCGAAAAGGTGATCACCGACCGTACCGAGAAAACCGGTATCGGCTTCGGCGCGACGGTCAAGAGCAAGCAGGAACGCGACGCGGGCGAAGTGCTGCGCGAGACGGAGCCGGAAGACCTGATCAAATTCGGTCTGATCCCCGAATTGATCGGCCGCCTGCCGGTGGTCGCGACGCTCGGCAAGCTCGATGAAGCCGCGCTGATGAAGATCCTGGTCGAGCCGAAGAACGCGCTCGTCAAGCAGTATCACAAGCTGTTCGCGATGGAACGCGTCGAGCTGGAGATCCGGCCGGGCGCACTGCAGGCAGTCGCCCGCAAGGCGATCCGCCGCAAGACCGGCGCGCGCGGTTTGCGTTCGATCATCGAACAAGCGTTGCTCGACGTGATGTACGAGCTGCCGACGATGAAAGGGGTCAGCAAGGTCATCATCGACGAGAACGTCATCGATGGCGACGGCAAGCCCTTGCTGATCTACGAGGACACGCCGAAGGTGGCGGGTTCGAACTGACCGGCTTGCCGACGATGTTCTGCGAAAAAGGCCGTTCATGAGACCGTGGGCGGCTTTTTTTCGTTTATCTTGTGGGTAACTCTGACTCGACACGCGGTGGTTACTTTCTTACCGAATATTTCCCGCACTTGAAGGCTTGCAATTCGTTGTGGCGGCCTCAATTACCGAACAATTGATTCCACTCATGGGGAAATGAAATGTCAGGCACCCAACTTCTCCCGCCGGAACGCATCACGCTCCCGCTGCTGCCGCTGCGGGATGTCGTCGTTTTCCCGCACATGGTGATTCCGCTCTTCGTGGGCCGGCCGAAATCGATCAAGGCCCTCGAAGCAGCGATGGAAGGCGGCAAGCACATCATGCTCGTCGCCCAGAAAACCGCGGCCAAGGACGAACCGACCGAAAAGGACATGTACGAGGTCGGTTGTATCGCCAACATCCTGCAGATGCTGAAGCTGCCGGACGGCACCGTGAAGGTGCTCGTCGAAGGCCTGCAGCGCGCGAAGGCGTTGTCGATCGAAGAGCAGGAAACGCAATTCTCCTGCGAAGTGATGCCGCTCGAGCCCGATCATGCCGACAGCGCTGAAACGGAAGCGCTGCGCCGCGCGATCGTGTCGCAGTTCGACCAGTACGTGAAGCTGAACAAGAAGATCCCGCCGGAGATCCTCACGTCGCTGTCGGGTATCGACGAAGCAGGCCGCCTCGCCGACATGATCGCCGAGCGCCTGCCGCTTAAGCTCGACCAGAAGCAGCACATCCTCGAAATGTTCCCGGTCATCGAGCGCCTCGAGCACCTGCTCGCGCAGCTCGAAGCCGAGATCGACATCCTGCAGGTCGAAAAGCGCATCCGTGGGCGCGTGAAGCGCCAGATGGAAAAGAGCCAGCGCGAGTACTACCTGAACGAACAGGTCAAGGCGATCCAGAAGGAACTGGGCGAAGGCGAAGAGGGTGCGGATCTCGAGGAACTCGAGAAGCGCATCAACGCCGCGCGCATGCCGAAGGAAGCGAAGAAGAAGGCCGACGCCGAGCTGAAGAAGCTGAAGCTGATGTCGCCGATGTCGGCGGAAGCCACTGTCGTGCGCAACTACATCGACACGCTGATCGGCCTGCCGTGGCGCAAGAAGAGCAAGGTCAACAACGACCTGTCGAACGCCGAGCAGGTGCTCGACGAGGATCACTTCGGCCTCGAGAAGGTGAAGGAACGCATCCTCGAGTATCTCGCGGTCCAACAGCGCGTCGACAAGGTGAAAGCGCCGATCCTGTGCCTCGTCGGGCCCCCGGGCGTCGGCAAGACCTCGCTCGGCCAGTCGATCGCCCGCGCGACGAACCGCAAGTTCGTCCGGATGGCGCTCGGCGGCGTGCGTGACGAGGCCGAGATCCGTGGCCATCGCCGTACGTACATCGGTTCGATGCCGGGCAAGATCCTGCAGAGCCTCACGAAGGTCGGCGTGCGCAATCCGCTCTTCCTGCTCGACGAAGTCGACAAGATGGGCATGGATTTCCGCGGCGATCCGTCGTCGGCGCTGCTCGAAGTGCTCGATCCGGAACAGAACCACACGTTCGCCGACCACTACATCGAAGTCGACTTCGACCTGTCGGACGTGATGTTCGTCGCGACGTCGAACTCGCTGAACATCCCGCCGCCGCTGCTCGACCGGATGGAAGTGATCCGTCTGTCGGGTTACACGGAAGACGAGAAGGTCAGCATCGCCCAGCGTTACCTGCTGCCGAAGCAGAAGAAGAACAATGGGCTGAAGGAAGGCGAAATCGAGGTCACCGAGCAGGCGATCCGCGACATCATCCGCTACTACACGCGTGAAGCCGGTGTGCGTTCGCTCGAGCGGGAAGTGTCGAAGATCTGCCGCAAGGTCGTGAAGATGCTGCTGCTGAAGAAGGCATCGGGCGCGATCAAGGTCGACGGCGAAAACCTCGATACGTTCCTCGGCGTGCGCAAGTACGACTTCGGCCTCGCGGCGAAGGAGAACCAGGTCGGTCAGGTGACGGGCCTCGCGTGGACGGAAGTCGGCGGCGATCTGCTGACGATCGAAGCCGCGGTGATGCCGGGCAAGGGCAACGTGATCCGTACGGGTTCGCTCGGCGACGTGATGAAGGAGTCGGTCGAGGCGGCACGTTCGGTCGTGCGCTCGCGCTCGCGTCGTCTCGGCATCAAGGACGAAGCGTTCGAGAAGCAGGACATCCACATCCACGTGCCGGAAGGCGCGACGCCGAAGGACGGTCCGTCCGCAGGCGGTGCGATGACGACCGCGCTGGTGTCGGTGCTGACGGGTATCCCGGTGCGTGCCGATGTCGCGATGACGGGCGAAATCACGCTGCGTGGTGAAGTCCTGCCGATCGGTGGCCTGAAGGAGAAACTGCTCGCGGCGCATCGCGGTGGCATCAAGCTCGTGCTGATCCCGGAAGAGAACGTGAAGGATCTCGCCGAGATTCCGGACAACGTGAAGAACGCGATCGAGATCGTGCCGGTCCGCTGGATCGACAAGGTGCTGGAACTCGCGCTCGAGCGTTCGCCGACCCCGCTGCCGCCGGAAGAAGAGGCGAAGGCGGCGGCACCGGTCGCCGATGCAGCGAAGGATGCCGGCTCGACGGAATTCGTCAAGCACTAAGCATTTGAGCACCGTCGTTCCTGACGGTTGTTCACGAAACCCGCGGCATGGCCGCGGGTTTTTTTATGCATAGCCGAATCGTGTGCGCGAACGTTTAAAAAATTCGCGTCAGGGCTTTGCAAAATGATCGGGGATGAATTAAACTTGCGGGCTCGCTGGTTGTTGATGCCGAAACGCAGATCGCAGCCAGAACGAATCGGAAACGGGTGCTTAGCTCAGCTGGTAGAGCGGCGCCCTTACAAGGCGTAGGTCGGGGGTTCGAACCCCTCAGCACCCACCAGTTTCCTGATTCAGCCAGACCAAGGAGCGGTAGTTCAGTCGGTTAGAATACCGGCCTGTCACGCCGGGGGTCGCGGGTTCGAGTCCCGTCCGCTCCGCCAGAAAATGAAGAAGCCCGCCTTGTGCGGGCTTTTTCATTTGCGTTTCCGGTTGCGCCCGCTTGCGGGCGCGTGACTGCGGAGTGGAGGAAGCTGCCTGCGCAGCTTCCGGCGGGACTCGAAGGGCTGCGCTTGCAAGCGCAGCCGCGGCCTGCACGATGTAGTCGAGTCTCGTCCGCTCCGCCAAACAAACGAAAGTGCCCGCCTTGTGCGGGCATTTTTGTTTTGTGCGCCTGTTTGCCGCGCCGTACTCGGCCGCAGGACGTCTGCTTTTCTCCCGTCCCACCCCGTATGTTGTAATATCGGTCGTTTTGTCCAATTTTCCCGTCACGCATGCTCGATTTCTTCCGTAATCACCAGCGCCTGATGATGGCGCTCCTGCTCCTGATCGTGTTGCCGGGGCTGGGTTTCGTCGGGATCCAAGGCTTCCGCGGCTTCTTCGACGACAGCGCGAACGTCGCGGCAGTCAACGGGCACAAGATCACGCGGGTCGAATTCGACGGCGCGTTCCGCCAGCAGATCGACCAGGCGCGTCAGGCGCTCGGCGGGCAGTTCGACATCAAGATGTTCGATACGCCCGAGCACCGCAAGCAGGTGCTCGACGGCCTGATCCAGCAACGCGTGCTGGCCGACGAGACCCAACGTCTGCACCTGACCGCATCCGACAACGCCGTGCGCGACGCGCTGATGAGCGACCCGATGATCGCGTCGCTGAAGAAGCCCGACGGTTCGATCGACGTCGAGCGCTATGCGCAACTGCTGTCGTTCCAGGGGATGACGCCCGAGCAGTATCAGGAGCGCGTGCGCTACAGCCTCTCGCTGCAACAGATTCCGGCCAGCATCGTGTCGAGCGCATTCACGCCGAAGAGCCTCGCGCAACGCCTGTCCGAACTCGCCGCGCAGCAGCGCGAAGTGCAGGCGCTCGTGCTGAAGACGAGCGACTTCGCCGCGAAGGTCCAGCCGACCGATGCGCAGCTCGCCGCATACTACGACGCGCACAAGCAGAGCTTCGCGACGCCGGAGACCGCGACGATCCAGTACCTGGTCTATTCGCCCGCCGCAGCAGCCGCGAGCACGCAGCCGACCGATGCGGACATCAAGAAGTTCTACGACGACAACCCGACGCACTTCCGCACCGAAGCGCAGGTTCGCGTGAGCCACATCTTCATCGCCGCGCCGGGCAGCGCAAGCGCGGCCGACAAGGCAGCGGCGAAGGCGAAGGCCGAGCAGCTGCTGGCCGACGTGAAGGCGCATCCGGACCAGTTCGCGCAGATCGCGCAGAAGAGCTCGCAGGACGCACCGTCGGCCGCGAAGGGCGGCGACCTCGGCTTCATCACGCGCGGCTCGACGGCGGGCGGCAAGGCGTTCGACGATGCCGCGTTCGCGCTCAAGCAGGGCGACGTGAGCGGTGTCGTGCAGTCGGATCTCGGCTTCCACATCCTGAAGGCAACGGAAGTGAAGCCGGCCGCCATCAAGCCGTTCGCCGACGTGAAGGACCAGATCGCAGTCGCTCTGAAGCAGCAGTACGCATCGAAGGCGTTCACGGACAACGCGGAAGGCTTCACGTCCACCGTCTACGAAAAGGCGAAGACGCTGCAGCCGGCCGCGGACAAGTACAAGCTGACGATCCAGACGGCCACCGTCACGCCGACGCCGAATCCGCAGCTGCCGGCGACGAGCCCGTTGAACAATCCGAAGTTCCTGGCCGCCGTATTCGCGAACGACGCGGTGAAGAACCAGAACAACACGCAGGCGATCGACGTCGGCAACAACACGCTGATCTCGGCGCGCGTGACCGACTACAAGCCGGCCGCCGTGCCCGCGCTCGACGCGATCAAGGACGTCGTGCGCCAGAAGGTCGTTGCCGAACAGGCTGCGGCACTCGCGAAGAAGGACGGCGCGACGAAGCTTGCCGAACTGCAGAAGTCGAAGTCGGCCGACGGGTTCGCGGCCGCGCAGAAGGTGTCGCGCACGCAGTCGCAGGGCCTGACGCCGGCTGCACTGAGCGCCGTGTACAAGGTCGATGCGAAGACGCTGCCGGCGTATGTCGGTGTCGATCTCGGCGCGGACGGCTACGCGATCTACCGCGTGAACGCGGTGATCCCGGGTTCGGCGGTCGATCCGCAGCAACTGGCCGCCGCGCAGCAGCAGATGGCGCAGGTCGACGCGCAGAGCGAAGGCGAAGCGTATCTCGCCGCACTGCGTGACCGCTCGAAGGTGAAGTTGTACGGCTCGACGGCCAGCCAGTCGCAGGACGGCGACAACTGAGCGTCGTTTCGCCCGCAACAAAAAGCCCCGCGTCACGCGGGGCTTTTTGTTTTCCGGCGGGGCGGTGACGTCAGCCGCGCGGCTTGCCGAGCAGCGGCTTCAGCGCAGGCCAGACGTTGTCGAGCAGAATGCCCTGCGCCTGCTGCGCGGGATGCATCTGGTCTGCCTGGAACATCTCGGGCTTGTTCTCGATGCCGGCCAGCAGGAACGGCACGAGCGGCACGCCGAGATCCTTCGACAGCCGTGTATAGACGGCGTGAAACTTCTGCGTGTAGTCGGGGCCGTAATTGGGTGGCACATACATGCCGACCAGCACGACCTTTGCCCGGGCCTGTCGTGCGCCGGCGATGATGTCGCGCAGGTTTTGCTCGGTCGTTGCGAGCGGCACGCCGCGCAGCGCATCGTTCGAACCGAGCTCGACGACGACGATCGATGGCTTGAGCCGCTGCAGCACCGCAGGTAGCCGCGCGCGGCCGCCGCTCGTGGTGTCGCCGCTGACGCTGGCGTTCGCGACGCTATAATCGATTCGCTCGGTCGTGAGTCGTTGCCGCAGCAACGCCACCCAGCCGGAGTCGCGCGGCAGTCCGTATTCGGCCGACAGGCTGTCGCCGAGCACGACGATCACGGGCTGGCCCGATGTCGCGGCCGGCGTCGTTGCGGCGCGTGCCGGCACGGTGGCAGCGAGCAGGGTGCCCAGCAGCGCGGCGACCGCCGCGCGTCTTTTCCAGCGAAATGTCGTGTCCATGTTCAAGATTACCGATCCGATCATCGAAGTCCATGACGTATGCAAGCGGGTCGCCGATGCAACGGGCGAGCTGACGATCCTCGACGGCATCACGCTCGCCGTGCAGCCGGGCAGCAGCCTCGCGATCGTCGGCGCGTCGGGGTCGGGTAAATCGACGCTGCTCGGCCTGCTTGCCGGGTTGGACAGCGCGACGAGCGGCACGGTTCGCCTGCTCGGTCGCGCGCTCGACCAGCTCGACGAGGATGCGCGTGCGGCGCTGCGCAACGGAGCAGTCGGCTTCGTGTTCCAGTCGTTCCAGTTGATGCCGCACCTGACGGCGCTCGAGAACGTGATGCTGCCGCTCGAGCTGCAGGGGGGCATCAGCGCGCGTGAAGCAGCCGATCGTGCCCGGGCGCTGCTCGTGCAGGTCGGTCTCGGCGAGCGCACCGCGCATTATCCGAAGCTGTTGTCCGGGGGCGAGCAGCAGCGCGTCGCGCTTGCGCGCGCATTCGTCACGCACCCGGCGATCCTGTTCGCCGACGAGCCGACCGGCAGCCTCGATGCGGCTACGGGCCATGCGGTCATCGACCTGATGTTCGAACTGAACCGCACGCATGGCGCCACGCTCGTGCTCGTCACGCACGATGTCGAACTCGCACGCCGCTGCGCGACGACCGTGACGATCGACGCCGGACGCATCGTCGAGCCGCACGCGGAGCAGCGCGGCACCTGAATTGAGCGGCCGGCCGCGCGGGCAGGGCTGCGCGGCCGGCATCTGCATGACGCCGATGCCTCAGCCCATCAGCGCTTCAGCGCCGCGCGGGCGCGCTCGATCAGCGCGGTGGTCGACGAGTCGTGCTTGTCCGGATCGACCGACTCGGCCGTCAGGTCGGCTTCCACCACCTTGCCGAGAATCTTGCCGAGCTCGACGCCCCACTGGTCGAACGGATTGATGTCCCACACCGTTGCCTGCACGAGCACCTTGTGTTCGTACAGCGCGATCAGCGCGCCAAGCGTGCGCGGCGTCAGCGCGTCGACGAGCAGCGTCGTCGTCGGGCGGTTGCCGGGGAACGTCAGATGCGGCGCGAGCGCCTCCTTGCCCGGCCCCGCGACCTTGCGCGCTTCGTCGAGCGTGCGGCCGAGCATCAGCGCCTCGCTCTGCGCAAAGCAGTTCGCCAGCAGCTTCGGATGATGGCTCGCGAGCGGATGCTCGGGCGTCAGCACCGCGATGAAGTCGATCGGCACGATCGTCGGCCCCTGGTGCAGCATCTGGAAGAACGCATGCTGGCCGTTGGTGCCCGGCTCGCCCCACGTGACGGCGGAGGTCGGGTAGTCGACGAAGGTTCCGTCCAGGCGCGCGGATTTGCCGTTGCTCTCCATTTCGAGCTGCTGCAGGTACGACGGCAGGTAGTGCAGCGCTTCCGAATACGGTGCGACGAGATAGCTCTGCGAACCGAAGAAATTCCGGTACCAGATGCCGATCAGGCCGAGCAGCACGGGCAGGTTGCGCTCGAGCGGCGCTTCGCGGAAATGACGGTCCATGTCGTTCGCGCCGGCCAGCAGCTCGTCGAACTGCTCGGGGCCGATCGCGATCATGATCGACAGGCCGACTGCCGACCACAGCGAGTAACGGCCGCCGACCCAGTCCCACATTTCGAACACGTTGTCCGCGGCGATGCCGAACTTCACGACTTCGGCCGGGTTCGCCGACACGCCGACGAAGTGCTTCGCGAGCGCGTCCTCGGGGCAGCCGCGCGCGACGAACCAGTCGCGCAGCGAGCGTGCGTTCGTCATCGTCTCGAGCGTCGTGAAGGTTTTCGACACGATGATCGCGAGCGTTTCCTCCGGATCGACCTGTTCGAGCACGCGTGCGAGATCGGCGCCGTCGACGTTCGACACGAAGTGCGTGGAGATTTCAGGCGTTGCGACGTGGTGCAGCGCATGCACGACCATCTTCGGCCCGAGGTCGGAGCCGCCGATGCCGATGTTGATCACGTGGCGGATGCGCTTGCCGGTGTAGCCCGTCCACGAGCCGCTGCGCACGGCGCGCGCGAAGGTCGCCATCTTCGCGCGCTCGGCGCTGATCTGTGCGTGGAACGGCGCTTGCGGATCGGTCGCGCGCAGCGCGGTGTGCAGCGCGGCACGGCCTTCGGTCGGGTTGACGATCTCGCCCGCGAACATCGCGTCGCGGCGTGCTTCGACGCCCGCGTCGCGCGCGAGTTGCACGAGCAGGCGCAGCGTCTCGTCGTTGATGCGGTTCTTCGAGAAATCGGCCGCGAGGCCGCCGCCCGCGAGCGTGAAGCGTTCGGCACGCGTCGGCGCGTGGTCGTTTTCCGGCGCGAACCAGTCGCGCAGGCGAGCATGGCGGATTTGCTCGAAGTGGGATTGAAGGGCAGTCCAGGCGGGGAGCGAATTCAGCGTCATGGCGGTTCGAGTGAAGCGTGAATCGGGAGGAATGCCGCGCCGGCTCATCGGGATCGGAAGGCCGGCGGACGAGAGGGCCCGCCGTGCGGCGGGGCAGTCAGTATAGCGGCCTTATGTGTCGGCGCGCGGCGACGCGTAAAAAAGGCGATTGATCAGCGTGCGCACCATCGGCGCGAGTTCGCCGGCCGTGAGTCCGACCGGGCCGGTGCCGTGTGCGGTCAGTGTGTCGGCCGCGAGGCCGTGCAGGTAGACGCCCGCCAGCGCCGCCTCGTACGGTGCGACGCGCTGCGCAAGCAACGCACCGATCAGGCCGCCGAGCACGTCGCCGGTGCCGCCCGTGGCAAGCGCCGCGTTGCCGGTCGGATTGATCGTCACACGGCCGTCGGGCGCCGCAATCACCGTGCCCGAGCCTTTCAGCACGACGTTCGCCACATAACACGCCGCGAGCGCTTGCGCGGCTGCGACGCGGTCGCGCTGGACCGTCGCCGTGTCGCTGCCGAGCAGCCGCGCGGCTTCGAGCGGATGCGGCGTCAGCACGCACGGATTGCCGCGCGTACCGCGCGTGGCGACGGCGGTCGCGAGATCTGCATGTGTCGCGACGAGGTTCAGTGCATCGGCATCGAGCAGCGTCACGGCGTCGTGTGCGAGCACGTCGCGCACGAGCGTCGCCGCGGCCTCGCGCGTGCCCAGCCCGCAGCCGGCCGCGACGGCGGTCATCGTGCCGAGATCGAGGCCGTCGGCCGGATGCAGCATCAGTTCGGGGAACGGCGGGTCGTACGGCGGTGCGCCGGCGCCGAGGAAGCCGACGTGCACCTTGCCGGCACCGGCGAACAGCGCGGCGCGGGCGGCCAGGATCGGCGCGCCGCACATGCCCGTGTCGCCGCCGAGCACCGCGAGACTGCCGAACGTGCCCTTGTGGGACGCGAATGCGCGCGCGGGCAGGGCAGCGGCGAAGCGCGCAGGCGCGTTCAGCACGATGGCCGGCGTAGTGGGTGGTGCGACGTCGAGCGATGCGACGTCGATTTCGCCGGCGAGATCGCGGCCTTCACCCGTGTAGAGGCCCGGCTTCGCGGCGATGAACGTGAGCGTATGGGTGGCGGCGACGGCGACACCTGCGCCGACGATCTGGCCCGTATCGCTGTCGAGCCCGCTCGGTACATCGAGTGCGAGCACGTGGCCGCCGCTGCGCGCATGCGCGGCGATGCGCTGGGCCTGCTCGGCGAATGCGCCGTCGAGCGCGCGGCCGAGACCGATGCCGAACAGCCCGTCGACGACCCATGCATAGCCGTCCAGCGAAGCAGGCGGCGTGGCGGACAGCGGTACGCCGGCTGCGCGCGCGAGGCCGAGCGCCCATTGCGCGTCGTCCGGTTTTACCGGCACCGGCATCCACGCTTGCGTGGCGACGCCAAGCTGCTGGAGGTGAGCGGCGGCAACCAGCGCGTCACCGCCGTTGTTGCCCGGGCCGACCGCGAACCACACGGGGCGGTCGTCGCCGGCCATGCGCTCGGACAACCAGTGCGCGGCGGCGGTGCCGGCGCGACCCATCAACGCATGCGGCGGCAGCGCCGCCGCGGCGTCGGTTTCGGCCGTGCGCAGGTCGGCGACGCGCAGCAGCGTGATCGGATCGGAGTCGGGGAGCGGATGGGTAACGGTCATCGCGGGGTCGTGGCGGCTGGCTAGGAGGCCGCCGGGAACGGGCCCGTGGCGGTCAGGTCGTGAAGCGCCCGGCGCGCAGTGCGGCGAGCGTGTCGGCGGGCCAGTGCTGCACGTCGCCGCCCAGATAGTCGGTCACCACTTTAGCAGACCCGCATGCGAGCCCCCAGCCGGCCGGACCGTGCCCGAAATTGACGAACACGCGCGGATGCGGGGTCGGACCGACGACCGGCAGGCCGTCCGGTGACAGCAGCTGCGTGCCTTGCCACGACAACGCGGCCGAGATCCGCGCGGCGCCGGGCACCCAGTCGTGGACGGCCTGGCCGAGCAGTGCGAGCGCGGCCTCGGACAGCGGCTCGGCGAGCGGCTTCGCGGTGTCGGGCAGGCTCTGCAGCACGGCGCCGCCGCCGACGCGCAGCCGCTGGTGGGTGCGCGTGATCGAGATCCGCTTGATCGAATCGATGACGTTCAGGTGCGGTGCGTGTTCTTCGTAGGCGACCGGTGCGGTGAGCGTATGGACGCGCACCGGGTGCAGCGGCAGGCGCCAGCCGAGCCGGTCGAGCAGCGGCAGGCTGCCGGCGCCGGCGGCGACCACGATCGCATCGGCGGAAATCACGTCGACCTCGCGTGCGTTCGACGCGCGCCGGTCGCCGGGCGGGACGAGCTCGACCGCGGCACGGCCGGTATCGACGCGGATCGCGGCGACTTCCGCGCCGAAGCGGAACTGCACGCCATGCTCGTCGAGCGTCTGCTTGACCAGTTTCGCGAACAGCGGGCAATTGCCGGTACGTTCGGATTCGAGCAGCACGCCGCCGGCGAAGCCGGGCTCGGCCGGCACCGACGGCTCGACCGCCGCACATTCGTCGGCGGAGAGCAGGCGGTACGGCTGGTCGAGCGTGCGCAGCAGGTCGAGCGCGGGCTGCATCGCCTCCCAGTCGCGCGGATCGCGCACCACGTGCAGGATGCCGGGCTTCTGTTCGAATTCGAGTTCGAGGCGCGTCTCGATGTCGGCGAGCGTGTCGCGCGACGCATCGATCAGCGGGCGCAGCCGCGCATACTGGGCGGCGAACGCGTCGGGTTCGCGCAACGTGCCGAGCTGCTTGACGAAGCGGCGCACGCCGCCGTTGAAGCCCGGCTTGTAGACGATGCCGCTGTCGCGCGGCTGGCGCTGGCGCATGAAGGTCGGGCCGAACCAGACGTCGAGCGGGCTCGGCAGCAGCGCGCCGCCGTCGCCGTAGGTCGCACCCTGCGCGACGGTCGCGTGACGTTCGACCACGCACACGCGATGGCCGGCCGCGCGCAACTGGTAGGCGGTGGCGACGCCGCTGATTCCGCCGCCGATGACGATGACATCCATGGATTGCTTCGATGACGGGCGGCGCGCGTGCGCCGCCCGGTGAGAATTCGCTGAGGGCCCCCGGCCCGGTGAACCCGGAATGATAGCGCCAAAATCGCGGGAACCGGCGCCGGGCGAGCACGGACCGTGCAGCCGCGCCACGGTCGCCGGCTGCCGCTCCCGCGCGGGCGTGTCGTGCGCTGCGCACGCCGCGGCACCGTTGCGGTGCATGCAGGCTACCGATTGGCCGGTCTGGGGCGACCGACTTCCGGGTATAATTGCGGCCTTCCTTTCGCCCCACGTCGCCACCTCGCGCGACTCATCGACGTCAGTCCAGCCCATGGCTCACTTCTCGTGTTTTCCCGGCGCTTCGGCCCTCTCCGATTTCCGTCAAACCCGTCTGCTCGACACGCTCAAGCAAATCGACGCCAACATCGTCGCGGTGCGCGGGCAGTTCCTGCACTTCGTCAATGCGGCCGAGCCGCTGTCGGCCGACGACAGCGCGCGCATCGACGCGCTGATGCACTACGGCGCGCCGTTCGAGCCGGCGGCCGAGAAGGGCACGGCCGAGACCTTCGTCGTGCTGCCGCGCTTCGGCACGGTCTCGCCGTGGGCGAGCAAGGCGACCGACATCGCGCAGCACTGCGGCCTCACGCAGGTGCGCCGCATCGAGCGCGGCGTCGAATTCACGGTCACGCTGAAGTCGGGCCTGCTCGGCGGCAAGAAGGCGCTGTCGGACGATGCGCGCGCAGCCGTCGCGGCCGCACTGCATGACCGGATGACCGAAAGCGTGGTCGCGGCACGCGACGACGCGAAGCACCTGTTCGACGAACTGCCGGCCAAGCCGCTCGCGAGCGTCGACGTGCTGGGCGCCGGCCGCGGCGCGCTCGAGCGCGCGAACGTCGAGTTGGGCCTCGCGCTTGCCGACGACGAGATCGACTACCTGGTCGACGCGTTCCGCAAGCTCGAACGCAACCCGACCGACGTGGAACTGATGATGTTCGCGCAGGCGAACAGCGAGCACTGCCGTCACAAGATCTTCAACGCGCAGTGGACGATCGACGGCGAGGCGCAGGACATGTCGCTGTTCGCGATGATCCGCAACACCGAGAAGCTGAACCCGCAGGGCACGATCGTCGCGTATTCGGACAACTCCTCGATCATGGTCGGCGCCGAAGCCGAGCGCTGGTTCCCGCGCAATACCGGCGGGGCCGGCGAGCCGGGTGAACGTTATGGCCGCCACACCGAGCTCACGCACACGCTGATGAAGGTCGAGACGCACAACCACCCGACGGCGATCTCGCCGTTCCCGGGGGCGGCGACCGGCGCGGGCGGCGAGATCCGCGACGAAGGCGCGACGGGTCGCGGTGCGCGCCCGAAGGCCGGCCTCACCGGTTTCACCGTGTCGAACCTCGACCTGCCCGATGCCCGCCAGCCGTGGGAAAACGACCGTGACGCCGCGCAGCCGGTGGCCGAGCGCAACCCGAACGATGTGCACGGCCCGTACGGCCGCCCCGACCGCATCGCGTCGCCGCTGCAGATCATGATCGACGGCCCGCTCGGCGGCGCCGCGTTCAACAACGAATTCGGCCGTCCGAACCTCGGCGGCTATTTCCGCGTGTACGAGCAGAACGTCGGCGGGAAGGTGCACGGCTATCACAAGCCGATCATGATCGCGGGTGGTCTCGGCAACATCGCCGACCAACATACGCACAAGCACGACGTGCCGGCCGGCTCGCTGCTGATCCAGATTGGCGGCCCCGGCATGCGGATCGGGATGGGCGGCGGCGCCGCGAGCTCGATGGCGACCGGCGCGAACACGGCCGAACTCGACTTCGACTCGGTGCAGCGCGGCAACCCGGAAATCGAGCGTCGCGCACAGGAAGTGATCAACGGCTGCTGGCAGCTCGGCGCGGAAAACCCGATCCTGAGCATCCACGACGTCGGCGCGGGCGGCCTGTCGAACGCGTTCCCCGAGATCGTCGACGGTGCGGGCAAGGGCGCGCGCTTCGAGCTGCGCAAGGTCGCGCTCGAGGAATCGGGCCTGTCGCCGCGCGAAATCTGGTCGAACGAAGCGCAGGAGCGCTACGTGCTGGCGATCGCGCCGGCCGATCTGCCGCGCTTCGAGGCGATCTGCGCCCGTGAGCGTTGCCCGTTCGCGGTGGTCGGTGTCGCGACCGACGAACGCCAGCTGAAGCTCGTCGACGACGAAGCGACGGGCGCTGACGAATACCCGGTCGACATGCCGATGGAAGTGCTGCTCGGCAAGCCGCCGCGCATGCATCGCGACGTCACGCGCGTGACGACGGAGCGTGCACCGGTCGACGTGACGGGCATCGCATTGTCGGCGGTCGCGATCGACGTGCTGAAGCACCCGACGGTCGGCAGCAAGTCGTTCCTGATCACGATCGGCGACCGCTCGGTCGGCGGCACGTCGGTGCGCGACCAGATGGTCGGTCCGTGGCAGGTGCCGGTGGCCGACTGCGCGGTCACCGCGCTCGACTACGCGGGCTTCAAGGGCGAGGCGATGACGATGGCCGAGCGCACGCCGCTCGCGGTGATCGACGCGCCGGCATCGGGCCGCATGGCGGTCGGCGAGGCGATCACGAACATCGCGAGCGCGCCGATCGCGTCGCTCGACAAGCTGAAGCTGTCGGCGAACTGGATGGCGGCATGCGGCACGGCCGGCGAGGACGCCGCGCTGTTCGACACGGTCAAGGCGATCGGCATGGAGCTGTGCCCGGCGCTCGGGATCGGCATCCCGGTCGGCAAGGATTCGCTGTCGATGAAGACGAAGTGGGACGAGCAGGGCGTCGCGAAGGAAGTGGTGTCGCCGGTGTCGCTGATCATCTCCGCATTCGCGCCGGTCGAGGACGTGCGCCGTCACCTGACGCCGCAACTGCGTCGCATCGCCGACGCGGGCGACAGCGTGCTGATCGCGATCGATCTCGGCCGCGGCAAGAACCGGATGGGCGGCAGCATCTTCGCCCAGGTCACGCAGCAGGTCGGCGACACGACGCCGGACGTCGACGATGCGGAAGACCTGAAGCGCTTCTTCAACGCGATCCAGTCGCTCAATGCGCAAGACAAGCTGCTGGCATACCACGACCGCTCGGACGGCGGCCTGTGGGCGACGGTGTGCGAAATGGCGTTCGCGGGCCACGCGGGCGTGTCGCTGAACGTCGACATGCTGACGCTCGACCCGAATCACGAATCCGACTACGGCGATGCAAAGGACTGGGCGAAGCAGACGAGCGGCCGCCGCGAGGATCGCACGCTGCGCGCGCTGTTCTCCGAGGAACTCGGCGCCGTCGTGCAGGTGCGTGCGACCGATCGCGACGCGGTGCTCGGCGCGCTGCGCGAGTTCGGCCTGTCGGCGTGCTCGCACGTAATCGGCTCGGTCAACGATCGCGACGTGATCGAGGTGTACCGCGACGCGAAGAAGATCTTCGACGCACCGCGCATCGAACTCCATCGCGCATGGAGCGAAGTGAGCTGGCGCATTGCACGCCTGCGCGACAACCCCGCCTGCGCGGATGCCGAATACGACGCGCTGCTCGACGCGGCCGATCCGGGCATCTCGCCGGTGCTGAGCTTCGATCCGGCCGACGATATCGCCGCGCCGTTCATCGCGACGGGTGCACGGCCGCGCGTCGCGATCCTGCGCGAGCAGGGCGTGAACTCGCATCTGGAAACGGCCTACGCGTTCGACCGCGCGGGCTTCGATGCACACGACGTGCACATGAGCGATCTGCTCGCCGGCCGTGCCACGCTCGCCGATTTCGCGGGTGCGGTCGCATGCGGCGGCTTCTCGTACGGCGACGTGCTGGGCGCGGGCGAAGGCTGGGCGAAGACGATCCGCTTCAACGCGAACCTCGCCGACATGTTCTCGGCCTTCTTCGCGCGTCCCGACACGTTCGCGCTCGGCATCTGCAACGGCTGCCAGATGCTGTCGAGCCTCGCGTCGATGATCCCGGGCGCGGATGCGTGGCCGAAGTTCACACGCAACAAGTCCGAGCAGTTCGAGGCGCGCTTCTCGTTCGTCGAAGTGGAGAAGTCGCCGTCGATCTTCTTCGCGGGGATGGAAGGTTCGCGGATTCCGGTGGCGGTCGCGCACGGCGAAGGCTACGCGGACTTCTCGCAGCAGGGTGACATCGATCGCGTTGCGGTCGCGATGCGTTACGTCGACCACCGCGGCGAAGCGACCGAGCGCTATCCGTTCAACCCGAACGGCTCGCCGGCCGGCATCACGTCGGTCACGACGGCGGACGGCCGCTTCTCGGTGCTGATGCCGCACATGGAGCGCGTGCATCGCACGGTCGCAATGAGCTGGCACCCGGAAAGCTGGGGTGAAGCGAGCCCGTGGATGCGCGTGTTCCGCAACGCGCGCCGCTGGATCGGCTGATCGGGATGATGTTCGACCCGAACGCGCCGGTCGAGGTCGTCACGCTGCGCGATGAGCGTGCAAGCGAGGCCGACGCGATCGGCCGCGTGATCGTCGCCGCGTTCGCGGGCGAGCCGGAAGGCGGCCAGTTCGAACGGCGGATCGTCGATACGCTGCGTTCCGACGGTGCGTTGAGCGTCTCGCTCGTCGCGGAGCGCGACGGCCGCCTGATCGGGCACGTTGCGTTCTCGCCGGTGTCGATCGGCGGCGAGCCGTCCGGCAACCAGGGCTGGTACGGGCTGGCGCTGCTCGCGGTGCTGCCCGGTTGCCAGCGGCAGAGCATCGGTGCGGGGCTGGTGCGCACGGGGCTCGACGCGTTGCGCCGGCTTGGCGCGCGCGGCTGCGTGCTGCTCGGCGAACCCGCGTACTACACGCGGTTCGGCTTTGCGCCATCCGGCGACATGGTGTTCCCGGGCGTGCCGCCCGAGTATTTCCTCGCGCTGTCGCTCGACGATTCGGCGCCGCGGCCGTCGGGTGACGTTCGCTATCACGACGTGTTCCATCCTGCGTAGCCTGCTGCGCTTGCGATGCGCGTGAATCCGGCACGGGAAAGGCCGCTCTTCGGAGTGGCCTTTTTCTTTTGCCGGGCTGCAAGCGCATCGTGACGCGTCCGCAGGCAGTGCGCGCGGGCAATAAAAAAGCCGCTCCGAAGAGCGGCTTTTCGATGCGCGTGCGGCGCGTGCCGGCGTTACTTGACAGTTGCCTGCTGGCGCAGACCTTCCTCGAACGCCTGCAGCTTCTGCTGCACGAGCTGTTGCGCGATCTGCGCCTTCACCTGCTCGAGCGGCGGCGGGGCGATGTCGCGGATGTCGTCGACACGGATGATGTGCCAGCCGAACTGGGTCTTCACCGGCGTGTCGGTCATCTGGCCTTTCTGCAGCTTCTGCGCCGCCGCCGCGAATTCCGGTACGTACGCCTTCGGGTCGGACCAGTCGAGATCGCCGCCGTTCTTGCCCGAACCCGGATCCTTCGAGTATTGCTTCGCGAGATCCTCGAACTTCGCGCCGGCCTTGATCTTCGCGATCAGGTCCTTCGCCTGCTGCTCGTCGCTGACGAGGATGTGGTGCAGGTGGTATTCGCGATTGCCGCCGGCGCCCTTGACGAGGTCGTCGTAGCGCGCCTTCACTTCGGCGTCGGTCGGCTGGTTCTTCTTCAGGAAGCTCTCGATCATCGAGCGCAGCACGACGGTCTGCTGCGCGACGGCGACCTGCGCCTTCACGTCCGGACGGTTCGGGATGCCTTCACGGATCGCTTCCTGCATCAGGATTTCGCGGTTCACGAGTTCCTGGCGCACGGCCTGCTGCAGTTGCGGGCTGTCGGTCTGGCCTTGCTGGACGAGCTGAGCAACCATCGCGTCGGCGCGCGACTTCGGAATCGGCGTGCCGTTGACGACGGCGATGTTCTGGGCAAATGCCGGTGCCGCTGCAAAAGCAGCCGCCGCGACCCACAGGCGGGGGGATTTCAGGATCATCGGGAATTCCTAATGAGACTAGATTGAAGATTCGTTGAATTCTTCGGGCGTGTAAGCCACGATCGCGAGCGCGTGAATGCCGCGCTGCATCGCATCAGCGAGCGCATCATACACCAGCCGGTGCCGCGCGACGCGCGGCTTGCCGGCGAAGGCGGCCGACACGATCGTGACCGTGAAGTGGCCGCCGGCGGACGCGCCGGCGTGGCCCGCGTGCTGCGCGCTGTCGTCGCGCACGGTGAGCGACAGCGGGGCGAGCGCCGCGGTGAGGCGCGCTTCGATCAGCGCGATGCGTTCGTCGGGCGATGCGTGGAGAAAGGCGTCCGTCATGTCACTCGTCCTTCAGGTATTTCGTGAGCCACAGGCTCTGCAGGATGATGAATACGACCATCGCGCCCGTCGTGCCGAACAGCTTGAAGTTCACCCATTGCGATTCGGTGAAGTTGTGCACCACGTACAGGTTCGCGACACCGAGCACCGCGAAGAACATCGCCCAGGCGACGTTCAGCTTGTCCCACACGGGGTGCGGCAGCGTGAGCTGCTTGCCCATCATCTTCTCGATCAGGTTGTTGCCGAACGCATAGCGCGCGGCGAGCAGCCCGATCGCAAACAGCCAGTACAGCACAGTCGGTTTCCATTGAATGAATTTCTCGTCATGCAGGACGAGGGTGGCGCCACCGAAAACGACGATCACGCCGAGGCTGACCCACAGCATCGTGTCGACCTTCCGGTGCCGGAAGGCAACCCAGGCGACCTGGGCCAGCGTCGCGACGATCGCGACGGCGGTGGCGGTAAAGATGCCCCAGACCTTGAAGGCGGCAAAAAACAGGATGATCGGAAACAGATCGAACAGGAATTTCATGGCGCTCGCAGCTGCGTGAAAGGCCGCTTGCGCGGCCTTTCACCGTTGTAGGGACCCGCCAGGCACCGCCGGAGCGGATCGGGGCGGTGGCGCGAGGGGCGCCCCGCGGATCCGCCCGGCGCCGCTCATTCGTTTTCGGGTCGGGACTCGAAGTTTAACGCAGCCGAATTGATGCAGTACCGCAAACCGGTCTTGTCGCGCGGGCCGTCCTCGAAGACGTGGCCGAGGTGCGCGCCGCAGTGGTTGCAGCGCACCTCGACGCGGACCATCCCGTGCGAGTAGTCGACCTTTTCGTCGATCACCTCGCCGTTGAGCGGCTTGAAGTAGCTGGGCCAGCCGCAGCCCGAGTGGAACTTGGCGCCGGACTCGAACAGCGGCGTGCTGCAGACGACGCATTTGTAGATGCCGTCGTCTTCGGTGTCGGTGTATTCGCCGGTGAACGCACGCTCGGTTGCCGCATGCTGCGTGACTTCGTACTGCATCGGCGTGAGCCGGCGGCGCAGCTCGGCGTCGTCCTTCTCGTACGGGAAGGTCTTGTCGTCTGAATCGTGGGACATGTGGGGTTCTCCTGATCGGTCGGTCGATACGCGCGGGTCGGGGCTCAGGACGAGCAGCTCACTTCGAGCGACCCGGCCCAGTCGGGCGGCAACGCCGCGTACGCTTCATGCTCCGGTTGTTCGTCGAACGGGCGGCGCAGGATCTGTGCGAGCCGCTCGACTTCCGAAAAATCCTTTTCCTTCGCGCGCCGGATCGCGACTTCGGCCAGATGGTTGCGCAACACGTATTTCGGGTTCACGCGGTTCATCGCGGCAGCACGTGCCGCGTCGTCGCGTGTTTCCTCGGACAGCCGCGCGCGGTAGAGGTTCGCCCACGCATCGAACGCGTCGCGGTCGATGAACAGGTCGCGCACGGGCGCGTCGCGGCTCGCGTCGTGCTTCGAGATCTGCGCGAGCCGGCGGAACGTCAGCGTGAAATCCGCGTGGCTCGCATGCATCGTCTCGAGCAGCTTGTTGGCGAGCTCGGCGTCGTTTTCGCGTTCGAGCTCGAGGCCGAGCTTCGCGCGCATCGCACGTTCGAGCGCGGGGCCGAAGCGTTCCGGGAACTTCGCGAGCACGGCCTGCGCGTCCTCCACCGCACGCTCGGCGCGCGCATCGTCGTCGGCGATGCCGTGCTGCAGCCCGATCAGCGGCAGCAGCGCCTGCGCGAGGCAATAGCAGTTCCAGTGCGCGATGCGCGGCTGCATCCGGTATGCGTAGCGGCCGCTCGTATCCGAGTGGTTGCAGATGTGGTTCGCGTCGAACGCGTCGACGAAGCCGAACGGGCCGTAGTCGATCGTCACGCCGAGGATCGACATGTTGTCGGTGTTCATCACGCCGTGGCAGAAGCCGACGGCCTGCCACTGCGCGACGAGGTCGGCCGTGCGCAGCGTCGCGGCTTCGAGGAGCGCGAGGTACGGATCGTCGGCGCGGCGGCAATCCGGATAGAAGCGGTCGATCACGTGATCGGCGAGCTGGCGCAACAGGTCGGGGCGATCGTTCGAGAAGAAGTGCTCGAAGTGGCCGAAGCGCACGAAGCTCTCCGACACGCGCGTGACGACGGCCGACGTCTCGATCTCCTCGCGCACCACCGGCTGGTCGGAACCGATCACCGTCAGTGCGCGCGTAGTCGGGATGCCGAGGTGATGCATCGCTTCCGAGCACAGGAATTCGCGGATCGACGAGCGCAGCACCGCGCGGCCGTCACCCATCCGCGAGTAAGGCGTGCGACCGCTGCCTTTCAGTTGCAGCTCGTAGCGGCGGCCGTCCGTGCCGGTGCACTCGCCGATCGTCAGCGCGCGGCCGTCGCCGAGCTGGCCGGCCCACACACCGAACTGGTGGCCGGAATACACCGATGCATACGGCATCGCGTGCGCGGGCCAATCGCGCGTCGGGTTGCCGGCGAACAGCTCGGCGAAGCCGGGCTGCGCGGCGATCGACGGCGGCAGGTCGAGCAGTTGCGCGACTTCGTCGGAAAAGCCGACGACGTACGGCGTGGCAAGCGGCGCGGCCGGCAGCCGCGTATGAAACGCGTCGCCGAGCGAGACGAACGCGCCAGTGGCGGGCTCGCCGAGCGTGGCGGCGAGGTCGGGGAGGGTGTCAGCCGGATCGGCTGCGCTTCGGGAAAACGACATGTTGAGCGCCTCTGGGTAAGCCGATATTGTAAGACGGCGCCGCGCCGCCCGCATGGTGGCCCGCGCACCGTGCGCCAAGCCCGTCCGGGGCCGCTGACGGGCGCGCCGCAGAGGCACCGATTCGCATCCTCACGGAGAACAAGACGATGGGTAAGCCGTTGCTGGGCCAGATGATGGACATGCCGTTGCTGGTGTCCTCGCTGATTTCTCACGCCGCGCGGCACGCCGGCGATACGGAGATCGTGTCGAAGCGCGTGGAAGGCGATCTGCATCGCTACACGTACCGCGATTGCGAGCGCCGCGCGAAGCAGCTGGCGCAGGCGCTCGCGCGGCTCGGCGTCGAAACCGGCGATCGCGTCGGTACGCTGGCGTGGAACGGCTACCGGCATCTGGAAGCCTATTACGGGATCGGCGGCATGGGTGCCGTGTGCCATACGATCAATCCGCGCCTCTTTCCCGAGCAGATCGCGTACATCGTCAATCACGCGGAAGACCGCTACGTCTTCTTCGACATCAATTTCGCGCCGCTCGTCGAGGCCATCGCGCCGCAATGCCCGCACGTGAAGGGCTGGGTCGCGATGACGGACGCCGCGCACCTCCCGTCCGGCACGACGCCGTTCCTCTGCTACGAAACGCTCGTCGAAGCGGAGGACGGCCGCTACGACTGGCCACGCCTCGACGAGCAGCAGGCGTCGGGGCTGTGCTACACGTCCGGCACGACCGGCAACCCGAAGGGCGTGCTGTATTCGCACCGCTCGACCGTGCTGCACGCATACGGCGCCGCGCTGCCCGACGCGATGAACCTGTCCGCGATGGACGCCGTGCTGCCCGTCGTGCCGATGTTCCACGTCAACGCATGGGGGCTGCCGTACGCGGTGCCGCTCACGGGCGGCAAGCTCGTGCTGCCCGGCAAGGATCTCGACGGGAAATCGCTGTACCAGCTGATGGAGGCCGAGCGCGTGACGTTTTCCGCGGGCGTGCCGACCGTGTGGCTCGGCCTGCTCAACTACATGCGCGAGGCCGGCGTGCGCTTCTCGACGCTGAACCGCACGGTGATCGGCGGCTCCGCGTGCCCGCCCGCGATGCTGCGCACCTTCGAGGACGAATACGGCGTGCGCGTGATTCACGCATGGGGGATGACCGAACTGTCGCCGCTCGGCACGCTCGCGAAGCTCAACTGGGCGCAGTCGCAGCGGCCGCTCGATGCGCAGCGCAAGCTGCTCGAGAAGCAGGGGCGCGTGATCTGCGGCGTCGACATGCGCATCGTCGGCGAGGACGGCCACGAGCTGCCGTGGGACGGCGTCGCATTCGGCGAACTGCAGGTGCGCGGCCCGTGGGTGATCGATCACTACTTTCGCGGCGAGTCATCGCCGCTGTCGGACGGCTGGTTCCCGACCGGCGACGTCGCGACGATCGACCCCGACGGCTTCCTGCAGATCACCGACCGCAGCAAGGACGTGATCAAGTCGGGCGGCGAGTGGATCAGCTCGATCGATATCGAAAACGTCGCGATTGCGCACCCGGGCGTGGCCGAGGCCGCCTGCATCGCCTGTGCGCACCCGAAATGGACCGAGCGCCCGCTGCTCGTCGTGGTGCCGCGCGAAGGGGCGAACCTGAGCCGCGACGCGCTGCTCGCGTTCTACGAAGGCAAGGTCGCGAAGTGGTGGATTCCCGACGACGTCGTGTTCGTCGAATCGCTGCCGCACACCGCGACCGGCAAGCTGCAGAAGCTGAAGCTGCGCGAGACGTTCCGCGACTACGTGTTGCCGACGGCGGTCTGCGAGCCGTAACCCGGGTCCGGGCCGGAAGCGGCTCGTGAGGCGGTCGCCCGATCCGTCCCTGGATCGGGCGACCGGCATCGGGAACAAAATTCAAATTGAACGACCGTGCTTTTTCGTTGTATGCTGACTCCGTTCATCAGGACATGCGGCTGTTCGACCGCGCACAATGAAGCGCAGCCACCCCGGCGCGCGATGCATGGAGGCAGGCAGATGGCAGTGGATTACTCGACTCGCGACGGCGTGGCCGTCCTTACGCTCAACAATCCGCCCGTCAACGGGCTCGGCCTGTCGACCCGTCAGGGCGTCATGGACGCGCTCGATCGCGCCGCGCAGGACCCGTCGGTCACGGCCATCGTGCTGACCGGCGCGGGACGCGCATTCTCGGGCGGCGCCGACATCACCGAATTCAATACGCCGAAGGCGTTGCAGGAGCCGACGCTGCACACCGTGATCCGCGCGGTGGAGGCGAGCGCGAAGCCCGTCGTTGCGGCGCTGCACAGCGTCGTGATGGGCGGCGGCCTCGAGCTCGCGCTCGGCGCGCACTACCGCGTCGCGTCGCCGGGCGCGCAGGTCGCGCTGCCCGAAGTGAAGCTCGGCCTGCTGCCGGGCGCGGGCGGCACGCAGCGCCTGCCGCGTGCGGTGGGGCTCGAAACCGCGCTGAACATGATCGTGTCGGGCGCGCCCGTGCCGTCGGAGCAGCTCGCGAAGAGCGGGCTGTTCGACGAAATGGCCGACGGCGACCTGCTCGACGCGGCCGTCGCGTTCGCCCGCAAGGTCAGTGCGCAGAAGGGGCCGCATCCGCGCGTGCGCGATCGCAAGATCGTCCATGAGAATGCCGCGGGCTTCATCCAGTTCGCGCGCAATTCCGCGAAGGCCGCCGCACCGAATTTCCCCGCACCGCACAAGTGCATCGACGCGATCGAGGCCGGTGTGCTGCACGGCTTCGACAAGGGCAGCGTTGCCGAGCGCGAGGGTTTCGTCGCGCTGATGATGACGCCGGAAAGCCGCGCGCTGCGGCATGCGTTCTTCGGCGAGCGCGCGGCGAGCAAGATTCCCGACGTGCCGGCCGATACGCCGCTGCGCGAGATCCGACGCGTCGGCGTGATCGGCGCGGGCACGATGGGCGGCGGGATCGCGATGAACTTCGTCAACGCAGGGCTGCCCGTCACGCTGCTCGAGACGAAGCAGGACGCGCTCGAGCGCGGCGTCGCGACGATCCGCAAGAACTACGACGCGCAGGTGAAGAAGGGCAAGCTCTCGCAGGAGAAGCTCGACGCGCGCATGGCGCTGATCACGCCCACGCTGTCCTATGACGACCTGAAGGACGCCGACCTGATCGTCGAGGCCGTGTTCGAGGAACTCGGCGTGAAGGAGCAGGTGTTCAAGAAGCTCGACGAAGTCGCGAAGGCGGGCGCGATCCTCGCGTCGAACACGTCGACGCTCGACGTCGACAAGATCGCGGCGTTCACGAAGCGTCCGCAGGACGTCGTCGGCATGCACTTCTTCAGCCCGGCGAACGTGATGAAGCTGCTCGAGGTCGTGCGCGGCGCGCAGACCGCGAAGGACGTGCTCGCCACCGTGATGGCCGTCGCGAAGAAGATCCGCAAGACGGCGGTCGTGTCCGGCGTGTGCGACGGCTTCATCGGCAACCGGATGATCGAGCAGTACATCCGCCAGGCGCTCTTCATGCTCGAGGAAGGCGCGCTGCCCGCGCAGGTCGACCGTGCGATCGAGAAATTCGGTTTCGCGATGGGACCGTTCCGGATGAGCGACCTCGCCGGCAACGACATCGGCTGGGCAATCCGCAAGCGCCGCTACGTCGAGCAGCCCGAGCTCCACTACTCGAAGATCGCCGACCGCCTGTGCGAACAGGGCCGCTTCGGCCAGAAGACGGGCGCCGGCTGGTACGACTATGTGCCGGGCGATCGCAAGGCAAAGCCGTCGTCGCTCGTCGACGAGATGGTCGTCGCGTATTCGAAGGAGCGCGGTGTCGAGCGTCGGAAGATCGGCGACGACGAGATCGTCGAACGGCTCGTGTTCGCGCTCGTCAACGAAGGCGCGAAGATCCTCGAGGAGAAGATCGCATCGAAGGCGTCCGACATCGACATGGTCTACCTGACCGGCTATGGCTTCCCGCTGTGGCGCGGTGGCCCGATGCTGTACGCGGACGTGGTCGGCCTCTACAACGTCGAGCGCGCGATTCGCCGCTACGCGGCTGCACCGAACGGCGACGCATGGCAGCTCGCGCCGTCGATCGCGGAGCTCGCGAAGGCTGGCCGCGGGTTCAACGGCTGACGCGCCGGATCGCGGCGCCACGCACACCCGGAGAAACGCAATGAAACGCACCGACGACGTCCTGCTCGTGATCGACGTGCAATACGACTTCATGCCGGGCGGCGCGCTCGCGGTGCCCGACGGCGACGCGGTCGTGCCGGTGATCAACGCGCTCGCGCAACGCTTCGACCAGGTCGTGCTGACGCAGGACTGGCACCCGCGCGAGCACGTGTCGTTCGCGGCGAATCACCCGGGCCGCGAACCGTTCTCCACGCTCGCGCTGCCGTACGGCGAGCAGGTGCTGTGGCCCGTGCACTGCGTGCAGGACACCGAAGGCGCGGCGTTGCATCGCGATCTCGACATCCCGCATGCGCGGCTCGTGATCCGCAAGGGCGGCGACGCGCAGGTCGACAGCTATTCCGCGTTCGTCGAAGCCGACCGCACGACGCGCACCGGGCTCGCGGGTTATCTGCGCGAGCTCGGCGCGAAGCGCGTGTGGTGCTGCGGGCTCGCGACAGACTACTGCGTCGCGTGGTCCGCGCTCGATGCGCGCGCGGCCGGTTTCGAAGCCGCGGTGATCAACGATGCGTGTCGCGCGATCGACCTGAACGGGTCGCTCGCCCACGCATGGCAGCAGATGCAGGCAGCGGGCGTCGCGCATGTGACGTCCGCGGGCGCGCGCCCGGCGGCGTAGCGCATTCCCAATTCGATTCAGGACATGAAGCAGGACCGAAGGAGACTCGCATGACCGAAGCCGTAATCGTATCGACCGCCCGCACGCCGCTGGCGAAATCCTGGCGCGGTGCGTTCAACATGACGCACGGCGCGACGCTCGGCGGCCACGCGGTCGCGGCCGCTGTTGAACGCGCGAAGCTCGACCCCGCACGCGTCGAGGACGTGATCATGGGGTGCGCGAACCCCGAAGGCGCAACCGGCGCGAACATCGCGCGTCAGATCGCACTGCGCGCGGGGCTGCCCGTGACGGTGCCGGGGATGACGGTGAACCGTTTCTGCTCGTCCGGGCTGCAGACCATCGCGCTTGCCGCGCAGCGGATCATCGCGGGCGAAGGCGAAGTGTATGTCGCGGGCGGCGTCGAATCGATCTCGTGCGTGCAGAACGAGATGAATCACCACATGATCCAGGAAGGCTGGCTCGTCCAGCACAAGCCCGAGATCTACTGGAACATGCTGCAGACGGCCGAGAACGTCGCGAAGCGCTACGGCATCTCGAAGGAGCGGCAGGACGAGTACGGCGTGCAGTCGCAGCTGCGCGCCGCGGCTGCGCAGGAAGCCGGGCGTTTCCGCGACGAGATCGTGCCGATCACGGTGCTCGCGGGCGTTGCCGACAAGGCGACGGGCCGCCTGTTCACGAAGGAAGTGACGGTCTCGGCCGACGAAGGGATTCGCCCCGACACGACGCTCGAAGGCGTGTCGAAGATCCGCTCGGCCGTGCCGGGTGGCGTGATCACCGCGGGCAACGCGAGCCAGTTCTCGGACGGTGCGTCGGCCTGCGTCGTGATGAGCGCCGACGCCGCGCGGCGCGAAGGGCTGCAGCCGCTCGGCGTGTTCCGCGGGTTCGCGGTGGCCGGTTGCGAGCCGGACGAGATGGGCATCGGCCCCGTGTTCGCCGTGCCCAAGCTGCTGAAGCAGGCAGGGCTGAAGGTCGACGATATCGGCCTGTGGGAGCTGAACGAAGCGTTCGCGGTGCAGGTGCTGTACTGCCGCGACACGCTCGGGATTCCTGAGGATCGTCTGAACGTGAACGGCGGCGCGATCGCGGTCGGCCATCCGTACGGTGTGTCGGGCGCTCGCCTGACGGGCCATGCGCTGATCGAAGGCAAGCGGCGCGGCGTGAAGTACGTGGTCGTCACGATGTGCATCGGCGGCGGGCAGGGCGCGGCCGGCCTGTTCGAAATCCTCTGATCTTTGGCACGGAGCGGCCGCGGTTTCGCTTCAGCGAGACAGGCGGCCGCGTCGCGAATCGGCGCGACTGATCCGCCATTCGAAACAATCGGGAAGCAAAAGGCATGCGCCCGGCAATGCCGTTTCCCCTTACTTGTCAAACGAATTGCCCCACCTATACTTGCTCTGACATTTGCCTTTCGGCACGATGGGCCGGATCGTGCGTCGTGCGATCCGTGCCGCGAAGGTTCGAACCAACGCAGCAGACCGACCGGGGACCGAATGAGTACGACCTATGCAGCCGGGGAACCGCCGCGCGTCGTCAGCGCGGCCGCAAGGCTCTACGCGAAATGCCTGCTGGTCGGATTCGCGTTGCTGCCTGCCTATCTGATCGCCTATCTGTGGTTCTTCAGCGATCCGCACGTCGTGTTCGAGAACCACGCGTTCCATGAAATCGCGATCGCGGCCGCGACCCTCGAAGGCGCGTTCGTCACCTACGTGACGTGGGTCTGCTACCGCTCGTCCGGCGAGCCGCTGCTGCGCTGGCTGACACTCGGCTTTCTCGGCTTCGCGATGATCTATGCGCTGCACGGTGCATTCACCGGGATGGCGCATCACAACATCTGGCTGTTCCTGCTGTACGGGCCCGCATCGCGGCTCGTGATGTCGATCCTGCTGCTCACGGGCCTGCTGTCGTATTCGCGTCCGCCCGATCGCCTCGAGAAGCGCACGAGCGTGCGCACGTGGCTGCCGTGGATCGTGTTCTTCGTGATCGTCAACGTGGCCGTGGCGTACATCGCGTATTCGCCGGTCGCGGGCGCGCCGGGCACGCGGCTGTCGATGGAAGGCGGCGCGCTCCTGTTCTCGCTGCTGAACGTCGCCGTGCTGCTCGCGCGGCGGATCCGCTCGCCGCTGATGGTGATCTACGGCGTGTCGATCATGGCGTTTGCGCTGTCGTCGCTCGCATTCATTCTCGGCAAGCCGTGGAATCACATGTGGTGGCTCGCGCATGCGATTTTCGCCGGCGGCTTCTTCCTGCTCAGCTACGGCGTCGTGCAGGCACTGCAGACGACGCGCTCGTTCTCGGCGATCTACAGCCAGGAAGACCTGATGAGCCGGCTGTCGGAATCGATGGCGCGTACCGAGAGTGCGCTGCAGGAGCTGCGGCGCACGAACCAGAAGCTCGAATACATGGCCGCGACCGATCCGATGACGGGGGCGTCGAACCGCCGGCAGTTCATCGCGCAGGTCGAGCGCGAGATGGTGCGGGCCGAACGCGACGGCACGCCGTTCTGCCTGCTCGCGCTCGATCTCGACAATTTCAAGAACATCAACGACGCGTACGGGCACCAGATCGGCGACGAGGTGCTGCGCGGCGTCGTGCGCCAGTGCCTCGACGCGATCCGGCCGGCCGGCGGGCTCGCGCGGGTCGGCGGCGAGGAATTCATGGCGCTGCTGCCGGACATGCCGCTCGAAGGCGCACGGATGACCGCCGAGCGCGTGCGCTCGTCGATCGCGAGTTCGCCGTTCGGGCTCGATTTCAAGCGCGTGCAGGTGACGGTCAGCGTCGGCGTTGCACAATACGGGCCCGACGGCAGCACGGTCGATGCATTGCTGCGTGTGGTCGACGAACGGTTGTACCAGGCGAAGCGGGAAGGGCGGAACCGGGTCGTGGCGCGGTGACGCGGGTTTGCGCGGCACGCGGACATCGGTGAGCGGACGCGGAACATTCGGCAACCCGGGCGTACGGAGGCTGTGTCCGGCGCCGCGATCCCCCACGAAGCCCCGGAGGCGGTAACGCCTCCGGGGCTTTTGCATGCCCGGTCGGCACGCGGCTGGCGATGCGCTACCGCGACGCCAGGGCCGCCGCGCTCTGCTTCGGCTGAGCATCCTGCATCCGCTGCGACGCCTGCCACCAGTACTTGCCCGCGCGCTGCTGCGGGTCGCGGATCGCGAGATACGTCGTACTCCAGAGCTGTGCCGCGTTCGCTTCGGTGGCGTCCGCGCTGCGCGTGCCGAATGCATCGGTCTGGTACTTGCCGTTCACGTACGACCACGTCCACATCTCCGACGTGCGCATGTCGCGTCCGTTCGAGATCACCTGCCAGATCGTCTGCCGTGCCTGTGTGAGCAGCATGCGTGTCGCGGCCGACAGGTCCTGGCGCGCGAGCTGGCGATCGAGCCCGGCCACCCACATCGCCTGCTGCCACGACCAGATCACCGTGCCGTGATACGCGGAACTGGTGAACTTCGGCCACAGGGCCTGGCTTGCATACGCCGGATTCGCGATCAGCATCCCGGCATCGGTCACGAGCCCGGTCGGGAACGGCCGCGTGACGTCGGTGACGATCCGTTGCAGCTCGTCGTCCGGCGGCGTGCCGAACAGCAGCGCGAAGCCGCCGTCCGAATTCATCACCGGAACCGGATTGCCCTGCTGATCGAGCGACAGCGCGTAGAACGCCAGCGGCGTGCCCGGCGCGGTGCCGGCCGGCACGCCTGCGGACGGCGCATAGGCCGACACGTCGGTGGCTGCCTGCGCGGCCGGCACGCTGACCTGGAACAGCGGCGGTGCCTGGGTTTCCCACGTGGCCGCCTGGTTGGCCGCGTTGGCGAGCGTCGCGCGCTGTCCGGCATCCAGATACGGATCGAGCAGGCCGCGCGCGAGGAATGCGTTCGCCGCGCGCAACGCGGCCGGCACGAGCACCGCGTTGACGTCGTACGGATAGACGCCGCCGCCGAGCCCGTCGGTGCTGTCGCGCCAGTTGCCGACGATTTCGCCGGGTCGCAGGTGGATCAGGTTCGCGACCGACGGCTGCTGCGCGAACGGCTGCGCGGTCGTCGCGACGTGCAGCAGGTTGACGACCAGGCGGCTGCCATTGGTCTGCCCGTCGCTGCCGCGCTGCGCGAGATAGGCGGCCGCGCGGGCCTGGCCGCGTGTATCGTCGATCAGCCACGCGGCCGCGATCGGCGCGAGCAGGTAGTCGCTGTCGATCATCTTGTAGTCGTAGGTCGGCGTCGGATCGTTCGGCCGCCCGTTCTTCTGGTTGTCGACGAGGGCGAATTCGCCGATCCCTTCCTCGTGCGCGACCTTGCCGTCGGTCGACAGCCGGCTCAGCACCGACGACAGGCCGGCCTCGATCGCCGCGGGTTCGAGCACGGGCATCAGCATGCGCACCGAGATCAGCGTGTCGCGGCCGAAGTAGGTGTCGTATTGCCACGAGCCGGCCAGCAGCTTGTCGTGGAAGCTCAGGAACTCGAGCACGTTCTGGCTCACCGGGTCGGGGTTCACCGATGGCGCGAGCAGGTCGGCGCGCGTGATGGGCGACAACGGCGTCTCGCCCGACAGCGCATCGACATGCAGCCGCAGCGTGTGCGAGCCCGCCGGTGCGCTCAGGACGAGCTTGCCGCCCGCTGCCGGCGCGATGCTGCCGCCGTCGCGCAGCGTGATGCGCAGTGAATAGCCGGGCGCGCCGTCGATCCGGTCGCGTTGCCATTGCGCGGCGCTGCCCTGGACCGTCGGCGCGGTGAGGATCTGCTGCGGAATCGTGGCACCGCCGTTGAAGTCGCGCAGGAAGCGCACGTTGCTGAGCACGCCCTGTCGGATCGTCAGCGTGTTGGTGTCCACCGACACGTCGGCGCCGATGCCGTAAAGCGGGCGGCCGTGCGTGTCGGGTGCCGATAGCGCGGACGGCGGCGTGTCGAGGCTCCAGTTCACCGGTTGCGCGGTATCGTCGAACCACAGCCCCGTGCCGCTGTTGCCGGCGGGGAAGACCACGAGCAGACGCGGCTTCGTCGACGAGCGCACCAGCAGATGTGCGGCGACGTTGTCCTGCCGGTAGAACGCGTTGATCTGGCCGCCGGTGTCCATGCGGAACGACAGTGCGGCGTTGTTCGACGGCGGGTTGCCCGATTTGACGTCGTCGTCATTGCAGGCCGCGAGCAGCCCGGCGCAAATGAATCCGAGACACAGCGACTTCGCAAGGCGATGCATGTTGATGTCCCTCCTGATGACTGGCGATTTTTATGAGAATTATCGAATGAGCGGGTGCTCGGTTTGCTGCGTCCTGTATTGAATAATTCCCGGAAACTATGGGATTAATCAGGATGTGATTTTGAGGCGAATTGAATGCGAGATAACCGGTTGGCGGCTAATGCCGGAATTGAAAACAAAAGGAGGCGCTGCCCCGGCAAGGCATGAAAGACTTCTCTGCTGACGTTCCGGCGCCGTGCCGACACGGGGGTGCGCGGAGTGAGAAACGAAACGTAAGCTATCGTAGGGGATTCTAAAGTTCGGATAAAGTCGAAGTCAATAATGATTTTATGGCTTTCGAATAATGTTCTGGAACGAGGTCGCAATTATTGCTTGTCGGGTCGGTAAATTGTGCGAATTCGCGGGGAAATGGAGATGCATTGATCGTCGAGTTTGGTGAAAATCGATTGGCAATCGATATCGGTATTGGTGATTGATTCCGAACCGGGATTGAATCGTGGCGGTTTGCCTGTCGCCGTGTCTCGGGCGGTGCAAACGACGCAGCAGAGTGCGGTGGATTCTGCAATACGGAGCGGTGAGCAACCGGCGTTCCTGCGACCGGGCTGGCGTGTGAATCCGTGAACCGGGCTCCATGCGATCACGCCAGCGGCGTCGGCAAGTTTGGTAGGCTTGGGAACTGCTTCCGTTTATCGAATTGGCGCAGTCGGTCATTGATGCGATTCGATATCCGTCTTTTGCGGGACTGACGATCTTGCGACAGAGCGACTCTCCATCGATGGCCGATGGGGGTTGACGTCGCCTTCACTCCGGAGAATGCGCCGTGCTGCACGTGTCCGACGATTCAGTGGTCGTATTGGTTGATTTTCAGACGCGGCTGATGCCGGTGATCCACGACGGGGTGTCGGTCGTCACGCAGGCTGTCCGACTTGCCCGTATTGCGCAGATACTCGGGGTGCCGGTGATGGGTACCGAGCAGAGCCCCGTCCAGTTGGGCCGGAACGTACCGGACATCAAGGATCTTTGCTCGAACACCGTCGTCAAGGACCATTTCGACGCATGCGCGGAGGGCTTGGTCGATGCATTGCCGGCCGGGCGCAACAGCGTCATCGTCGCCGGTTGCGAGGCGCACGTGTGCGTGTTGCAAACAGCGTTCGGGCTGTTGCGCAGCGGCCGCAAAGTCACGGTGGTCAGCGACGCCGTTGGGTCACGCAGGACGATCGACCGGGACGCGGGGATCGCCCGGCTCGCGGCGGCGGGGGTGCAAATCGCGACGGTCGAGATGATCGGGTTCGAATGGCTGGGCTCCAGCCGGCATCCGCGTTTTCGCGATGTGCTGCGCCTGATCAAGTGAGTCGCGGTGCCCGTGCGCTGACGGAAACAGCGTTCCGGGAGCCGGATGCGTGAATCCCGGGATGTCGGCCGATGGAGCCGGCGGGTTTGGTGGGCTGGCCGCCGGCGGTCGTGGGCGGGATCGTCGCGCCGGCGGGCGACACGGAGAAGAGTCGGGCATCGTGCGCGAGCGCCCGGTCGTGACCCTCCGATAGCGCGCCGAAAGTCCTCGTTGAACTGTCGCGCCGGCTCGAAACCTCGCCGTCGCGGCGGCGAGGTTTCTCGGCTTCCGACGGCGTTCAGGCTGCTGCCGCCTGATGAACCGAGTCGCGCTGCTCGCCACCCAGGATATCGATGAGGCTGGTCAACATCCGCTCCAATTCACCGGTCATCAGCGTGACATCCGAGTCGAAGCGTTCATCGTCGTTCTGCGCGGTCGGATCTGCCGCTTCCTTGATCACGTCGAGCGGCGTCACGCGCTTGATCGTCAGCGACGGCGTCAGCACGAAGGAGATCCGGTTGTCCCACGTCATCGCAAGGCGCATGCATTGCTTGCCGGCCTCGATGTGCCGGCGCATGTCGTTCGCTTCCAGTGCGTGGCCGACATATCGCACCGTGGCGCCGCCTTCGCCGCTCGAGCGCAACTCGGCGTCCTGGTCCACGGTGAATCCGCCCGGCGCCTCGCCGGACAACAGCCAATCCGTCATCGCGGCGACCGGTGAACGCACCACCTGAACACCGGCGAGCGGCAACTGATCGATCGATTTGACGAGCAGGCCGCGAACGTCGTCGGCAAGCGCCTGTGAAGCCGCATCGATGACGAGCCAGCCGTTCGCCGTATCGATCCACACGCGGGTATCGCGCTGAATGGTGAACGCGCGCGGGAGCAGTTCGTCGGTCACCTGCTCCTTGAGTTCGCGCATCTGTTTCCGCCCGACCTTGAAGCCCTGCTGCTCCTCGATTTCAAGCGCGCGGGCCTTGGTCACCTGAGTGACGACCGACGCCGGAAGCAGCTTCTTTTCGGCACGAAACGTCAGCAACATCTGCCGGTTGATCGAATAGACAAGTGCGCCGTCGTCACGCGGCGACGCCCATCCATGGCTCTGCATCTCGACGCTGGTGCCTGGCTGGAACGCGTGGGGCGCCAGCCATTTTTCCATCTGATCGGGGGTAACGGCCCAAGGTGCCGGAAGACGATGAAGCTGAAGGTTCTTGAACCACATAGGAGTACGGGCAAAGCGCACCATTCTATATGACGGTGATGCTTCGGGTGCGGATTCGGTCGCGCGATGTGACGGGCCAATTGTTGACGGATGTCGTGTCGAGTAGGTGGGCATCGCTCACCCAATTCGCCACGGAACGGAGCCACGCTCTGCTCGAAAAGGTGCTTTGAGCGGTGAGAGTGCCGTATGGACGGCTCGAATCGTTCCGGGCGAAAGCTTGCCGAAAACGGGATCATGCCGGACGGCCTGCAACGCCTGCAAAAGTTGCTTTGCACACGCATCGTTGATCTTCGGCGCTGTGGGCGCGGCCGGCTTAGAGGTCGAAGTGCTACCGGTCAGGTGTTTCTTCGTGACCTTGCTGTTGCCGGCTTCCTTTGCTTTCGCGAGGTCCGACACGATCCGCTCAAGTGCCTTGTCGCCGCCGTGCGCGCGAACTTCGTCGATCGCGAGGGTGCCGGCGATCGCCCCGGCGCGTACGAGCGCATGGGTGAACGACCCGTGTGTCGAGTGCGAGGGGCGGGGCGTCGTGCGCCGTGTGCGTCCCGTCACGACGTCAACGCATGCGTGTGATGTATGCGGCGGCAGCGGGAAGGTGTGTGTATCGGAGGAGCGCATCCCGTTCGTCGAAGGGCGCAACGGGCCGCTGGTCTTTCGGGAATACGAACCATGCGGCGACTGCGGCGGGATGGGGCGGATCACCGCGTCGCCGGTTTCGGATGCGAAGGGCCGGCACATCTGCCCCGACTGCTCCGGTTCGGGTAAGCGTCAGGTCGACGACGCTAGCCGGGCGCACGCGCTCGCCGTATCGCTCGATGAGTATCGGCGGAACTGGTCGTGGCGCTTTCACGACAAGCTCGCGCTGTTGGATACGGTAGACGGATCGGTGTACGACACATTGCGTCGTCAATTGCGAGGATGAAACGTATTCCATTTCAAGAGCGGATCGCGAAAACTTCGCACACCCTTTACCGCGTCACTGGATACGTGAGCGACCGCACACTCGTGTCGCATCAATTGCCCGACAGGCGTACTGAATCGCGGGAGCGCCGCGACCAACAACGATAACTGTCTGTCGGGTCCGTTGGGAGGGCGTTCGCCCTTACGAAATGAATATCGAAGCCCTGAGTGCGAAAGCTCCCAGGGCTTTTTTGTGTGCAGCTCAACCAGCGCCCCGCGCCGATTCTTCGGCAGCGGGGCGCTTTCGTTTCAAGTCCTGACACTGACACGTGAGGTGGGTTCGGGAATATGGAGTGCGGCCTCCTTACTGTGAGCCGATCGGTGTGAAAACATCTTGGCCCACATTGGTGTGCTTCCACGAAAACTGGGCGAAAGCGTTTGCGTAGTAGTAGAGCGCGGTGATAGTCGGCGTGCCGTTCGTCACTCGGCAAAGTCCCGACCACGTTGTAATGCTGTTGTAGCTGGCCGAGCTATTGTTCCAGTTTACGGAAAAAGTAAGCAGCGTAACTTGATCAAGCCCGTTATTTGAAGGCGGTGCGGCATAGTACCAACCAGAAAGCGAAAAGGTTTGTCCTGTTGTTCCGGAGGGAGAAATATAAGTGCCTTGAATGGCGCCCGCTCCGGAAACGGAGCCGATTTTCATCGTTGAACCCAGCTCATTACGCCATGAGCCGATTGGGCTCTGGCAAGTTGGGGTGGTGGGAGCTGTTTCGGCCCATGAGGGTGATGTGAGCGTCGCCAAGATAGCGAGAGATGCGAGAGTCTTCTTCATTTTGGCTTCCTTTCGTGTGATTGTGCGGATCCCGCATATGGGCCCAACCACGCTGTGGTGAACCTTACCCCCAATCCGACACGCAATTGCGCGAGCTCGACTGATGATTCCTGGTGGCAGCAATCATCCTTTTAAGAGATTTGGTCGAGTGGGTGATTTATTCGCGCGATCGTTTCCATTAACAATGGCGGGAAAAGTTGACCGGGCGAGAATGGTCTTGGTTGCTTTATTATTCAATAGGCGGTTTTCTCTGGGTGCTTATTGAAAATTCAGAATAGGTTGATCGGGGGTGATTTGCAAGAATGCGAATTGGATTTTGGTGAATTTGCGGGGTCAATAAATGCTGACTTTGTGGTGATGTGGGGCTGAATTTTGTGGGCGTCATGGGATCGGTGAATTAAATGAAATTGTTGTCGATTATTTTCAATTATGTGCATCATGATTGATGTCACGTAGATGCGGTGCACCTCCCCATATTGGAGATGTGCCAATAGAAGGTGAAACCCGTTAGGCGAAGGCCTTACGGGTTTTTTGCTTTGGAGATGTAGAAATGCGAGTCGAGTCGACGAGCCTCGAACCGCGTGACGTTTGGTCGGCGCGGGATGAAGATCGAAGCATGGGGTGCGTTACAGCGCGGTGCTTCGTGTTTGACGACGCGATGGACCGTGTCGTGTGGGCGATGGACCGCGCGGGTGACGATGCGAGCGCCGATGTCGCGACCGAGGCAGGTCTGCCCACTTTTTGAGCAGGCGGGGACCCTACGAGCATCGCCATACGCGGGGGCTCGCACCCGCGTTTTTTCTCTACTGGCGAGTTTCCATAGGGGGTCATATTCATGCCGACTCAGCAGCAGATCTCCGACCATCTCGACCTTGATCAGTCGGCCGTTTCGAGGTTCGTCGACAAGGTCCAGCTCGACTATCGCGTTGCGTCGATCGACGAGATCCGCATCGCGTACATCCGGCACTTGCGTGAGGTCGCGGCCGGCCGTTCCAGCGGTACCGGCATTGATCTCGTCGCCGAACGGGCGAAGACCGAGATCGTCGATCGCGAGATCAAGCTGCTGTCGCTATCCGACAAGCTGGTGCAGGAGCTGCACACGCTATACGGCGTCGGGGTGGACGTCGAATGGTTGAACGAGCGTATATATGGATGCCTTGAGCAGCTTTCTGAATACGACCCAGACAGTCCACGCAGTGATTCGCCGGATCGCGAAGATGCTGCGTCCGCCGGAGCGGATTGGGACGACGGATTAGGCGCGCAAACATCGAAGGTTGAGCGCAAAGGGATCGGCCAGCCCCGGCCGGTATAACCCGAACATCACGCCGTGGGTGTTCGGCATACACGAAGCGCTGGACGATCCGACTGTGCAGAAGGTCGTGTGCATGAAGTCAGCGCAGGTCGCGTGGACGGATGGCGTGCTGCTGAACTACATCGGCAAGCGGATCGACGTCGACCCGTGCCCGATAATCGTTACGTTCCCTAAAGAGAAGACGGCGAAGAAGTTCAACCTGGAGAAGTTCGAGCCGATGGTCGAGGTGACGCCTCGCCTGATCACCGCATACTGGAACACGTTGGACACGTACTGGCGCAGTTTGATCGCTACGGAAGGGGAGCCACGCTCTTCGACCCGACGCCCATCAATGCAAGCACGTCGTGAGCGGTAACAGAGCGTGGGACGGTTCCCGATGTACGGGTACGCGTCGGCTTCGAGCATGCGCGGAATCTCGCCAAAGTGCCGCTCGGTCCACGTCTTCCGCTTCTACTTCAGCCACTCGTCGCTGACTGCTCGAAAAGTTGCTTTGCCTTCGTTGTTACGCGCCGACAGGACTTCCTGTCGCGCATGGGAAGGGTGCAGTCCCTTCTTGACGAGTTCACGGGCATCGTCGCGTGCCGCGCGCGCGTCCTGAAGGCTGATGTTGGGGTATTCGCCGATCGCGAAGAGATTCTCCTTCCCGGCAATTCTGTACTTGTATCGCCAGAGCTTGGAGCCGGACGGCTTCACCAACAGATACAGTCCCTTGCCATCGGTAAGTTTGGTAGGCTTGTTGCCTGCCTTCTCTTGTCGGATCCTGATGTCGGTACGCGGCGCGGTGAAGAAGGGGGTATCGTCTCCGGATGGTCGAAATGATATCCCCTTTTATACCCCCTTTTTTCTCGGCTGGACACGATTTCCGGCGAACATAAGCGAACGGTGGAGGGGCGTGAAACGCCCGGCTGGTATGGGGTTACGGCAAGTTGCCGAACCATCACGAACAGGAGCAAACGAAGTGATCCGACATATCGTCATGTGGAAGTTGAAAGAATCGGCCGAAGGCGCGACGCGCGCACAGAACGCGTTGAAGCTGAAGGAAAAGCTCGAAGGCTGCCGCGACCTCGTGCCCGGCACGCTGCAGATCGACGTCGGCGTGGCGACGCCGGGCCTCGACGCGACCGCCGACATCGTGCTCGTGTCCGATTTCGCGGACAAGGCCGCACTCGATGCATACCAGGTGCACCCGGTTCACCAGGAAGTGAAGAAATTCGTCGTCGCGGTGGCCGAATCGCGCGAGTGCGTCGATTACATCGTCGACAGCGCACGATGAGCGACGCGGCAACCCCGACGGACGGCCCGTCGATCGAAAGCCCGTTCGTCGACATGCTCGGCGTGCAGCTCGTGTCCGCGAAGGACGGCGCAAGCGAGATCGTGCTGCCACTCGAAGAGCGGCACATGAACACGTGGAGCATCGCGCACGGCGGCGTGACGATGACGCTCGCGGACATCGCGCTCGCGATGGCGGCGCGCAGCCTGACCGACGACGGTATCGGCGTCGTCACCGTCGAGATGAAGGTGAACTTCATGCAGCCGGGGCGCGGTGAACTGCGCGCTTACGGACGCGTGATGCATCGCTCGACGACGATGGCCTACTGCGAAGGCGAAGTGCGCGACAGCGACGGCAATTTCGTCGCGAAGGCGCTCGGCACGTTCAAGTACATGCGGCGGCTCGCGGTGGGCCGCGACATCAAGCGGCAACGCTCGCGCACCGCGCCGGACGCCCAGCCCGGCCCGAGCGACGCGTAAGCGCCCGGACGCACGGCGGCCCTGCCTCTTCACCGGCAGGGCCGTTTTGTTTTGTGGCGTGCATCGGTTCTCCGCGGAATGTTGCAACACACGGCGCATCACGCTCGCCTGACGCGCGCATGGCATCATGCACGCTTGTCCGTTCACGGTGCCCCGCTGGCGCCGTCCTCACCGATGCCGCTGAATCCGAAGATCGCCCAGGTGCTCGACATGATCGAGCGTGCGAAACGTCCGTCCTATCACCACCAGACGCCGCAGCAGGCGCGCGCCGCGTATGAGAAGAGCGCGCCGATCCTCGACGTCGCACCGGCGCCGATGCATTCGGTCGAGGAATGTGTCGTGCCGACGCGCGACGGACGCACGATCGGTGCGAGGTTGTACCTGCCGGTCGCGCCGAGCCTCGCGGAGCCGCTGCCCGCGCTCGTCTACTACCACGGTGGCGGGTTCACGGTCGGCAGCGTCGATACGCACGACGCGCTGTGCCGGATGTTCGCGCACGATGCGCAATGTGCGGTGCTGTCGGTCGGCTACCGGCTCGCGCCCGAACACCGGTTTCCGACCGCGGTGAACGACGCCGACGATGCGTTGCAATGGCTGCATCGCGAAGCGGCCACGTTCGGCATCGATGCCGAGCGATTGGCCGTCGGCGGCGACAGCGCGGGCGGCACGCTCGCGACCGTCTGCGCGGTGCTTGCACGCGACGCAGGCATTCGTCTTGCGCTGCAGATGCTGATCTACCCGGGCGTGACGGGCTTCCAGGACACCGAATCGCACGCACGGCTCGCGAACGGCTACCTGTTGACGCAGGACACGATCCAGTGGTTCTTCACGCAATACGTGCGCGATCGGGCGGACCGCGACGACTGGCGTTTCGCACCGCTCGACGGCACGCGCGATGCGCCGTCGTTCGCGGGCGTCGCGCCGGCGTGGATCGCGACGGCCGAATACGATCCGCTGAGCGACGAAGGGGCCGCGTATGCGGAGAAGTTGCGCGCGGCGGGCAATGCGGTCACGCTGGTCTGCTATCCGGGGATGATCCACGAATTCTTCAAGATGGGCGGCTACGTGCCCGAGGTGCGGGCTGCGCATGCCGACGCGGTCGCGGCGTTGAAGGGCGCATTCGACGACGTTTGACAACGTTTGACGGCGGTTGTTGAGCGGCGTATGCGCCGCATGGAGGGGGCTGCGATGACGAACGGCGTGGTGGAAACGGGCGACTGGACGGTCCTGGGCGGCGACGCCGCGCGGATCCGCGACGCGGTGTTCGTGCGCGAGCAGCAGATTCCGCCGGAATGGGAGCTCGATGACGACGATCCGCTGTCGCTCCATGCGGTGGCGTACCGGGTCGATGCGGCGACCGGCGCACGCCGCGCGGTCGCGACGGGGCGGCTGCTGCCGTCCGGCACGATCGGCCGCGTCGCGGTGCTGGCCGACGCGCGCGGGCAGGGCGTCGGGTCAGCCGTGCTGAATGCGCTGCTGGAGGCCGCGCGGCGTCGCGGCGAAATCGTCGTACGGCTCTACGCGCAGGATTCGGCCGTGTCGTTCTACCTGCGGCACGGCTTCGCGGCGGTCGGTGAACCGTTCGTCGAAGCCGGCGTGCCGCACGTCGAGATGGCGCGCGCGCCGTAGCGCGGCGCCTGCTCGCGTGCTCAGCGCGGCGGCGTCGCGTCGAGGTCGAACATGAACGCGCGCTCGAACATGCCCGGGCGAACGGTGCGGTGCGAGCCGTCGTCGTCGCAGCGTTCCTTGATCTCGACCGTCAGCCGCACGCCTTCCTTCATCGTGACGCGCAGCGCGGTCGTGCCGCGCGTACCGTATTCGGGTGTCTCGATGAACGCCGCCGACAGCGCACGCTCGCGCTCGATCGGAATGCCGGTGTGCGGCAGTGCGTCGTCGTCCGCGACATGCGGGTCGCGCATCAACTCGATCAGTTCGTCGAGCGACGGGGTCGGATTGTCGGTGAGCAGCGTGCCGAGCTCCGCGCGCTTGCGCACCACTTTCGGCCAGGGCGTATCGAGCCGCGCATTCGACAGCGCATGGACGCCGGGCGCGATCGCGACGGGCGCGGCGACAGCGCTTTCGCCTTCGGGCGCGCGATTGCAGAACCACGCAAGCTCACGCCGTCGCCAGTCGCCGACGAGCAGGTTGAAGCCGTTGTAGACGGCCGCATGCTCCGCGAGCTGCCCGAGGTAGTCGAGCGGCGCGATGGACGGGCCGCCGAGGAAGTCGGACACGAGCTTGCCGCGGCTCGGTGCACCCGCGCGGATGTCGAACGGGGCGCGGTAGTTCGTCAGCGCGGCGAAACGGCCGTCGCGCGATACGCCGAGCCACGTGCCGCCCGCTTCGAGATCGCGGCCGGCCAGCACGCCCGGTACATCTTCCCACCACGAGAGCGGCGCGCTCGTCCGACGAAAGAACTCGTCGCGGTTGGCGGTGAGGGTAAAGACGGGACCGGCGGCGACATCAGGCTGCCAGTCGAAGGCAATCAGACACATCGGGCGAATCTCTCGCAGGAAACATCGGGCGCCGGCTGCGACTCGCGAGCCGGCGCGCGAACGGGTTGTCAGTGCATCACGCTTCCGTCGGCCACGCGTACGGCAGCGTATCGAACGCGAGCACCGGGCCGTCGGCTGCACCGAGGTGCACCGTGCCGTTGTCGAGCGCGGCGAGCTTGATCTCGACGAGCGCGTCGACACCGCCCGCGGGCGCGGCCGCCGCGTTGACGATCATCCCGCAGGGCTGGCCGGGATCGTCGCTGTGGAACAGCTCGACGCCGGCACGCACGGTATCGGTCTCGCCGGCGACGTGCGCGAGCGCCGTGCGGCGCTTGATCGTGCCGCGGTACTGGCTGCGCGCGACGATTTCCTGGCCCGGGTAGCACCCCTTGCGAAAGTTAACGGCGCCGATCACGTCGAAGTTGACCATCTGCGGCACGAACTGTTCGACGGCAGGCTGCGTGATGCGCGGTTCGCCCGCGCGGATGTCGAGCCAGTCCCAGACGGCCGGCGACACGACCGGCAGCGACCCGCCGAGCGCGGCGATGCGCGCGTCGACTTCGGCGCGCGGGCCGATCCACAGATAACGCTTGCGGCCGGCTGCATCGGGCACGCGGATCAGCGTGCCGGCGGGGCCGTCGACCTTCACGTGCACGCCGTCCGGCAGCGCATCGAAGATGCCCGACAGCGCATCGCGCACGTCGCCCGCGAAACCGACCACCGCGAGCGTGTCGCTCGCATCCGTCAGCTTCGCTTTGGCACGCAGCACGAACATCGACAGCCGCTTCTGCACGGCCGCCTGCACGTCCTTCGATACCAGCAGGCGCACGCCGTGGCCGGCGCGCCACGTGAGGAACGAGCCGAGGAGGCGCCCCTTCGGCGAGCAATAGCCGGACAGCCGCGCGCTCGCGGCGTCGAGATGTTCGATGTCGTTGGTGAGCTGGCTGTGCAGGAACGTCGCGGCATCGTCGCCGGCCACGTCGATCACGCCGAACTGCGGCAACGGCATGCAGGCGCCCGGCGCATCGAAATCGGCGGCGGACGGGCGGGGGAAAACGGGGAGCGAGGCGGGTGCGGCCTGGACTGCCGGTGAAGCGAACGGTGTGCTCATGGAATGAGGGAACAGTCAACCCTGACTTTGACGGAGGCGAGCAAGTATTATATGGGTCTTACCTGAGTCACGTTTCCATGTCCCTACTGAAGAAATGCGCCGCGACGATCGTGGCGCTGGCCGTCGTTGTGGCCGCTGCCGGCGCGGGCGGCGGGTATTACTGGGCAACCCGGCCACTGCTGCTGGGTTCGCCATCGCTCGACGTCACGATCAAGCCGCGCAGCAGCGTGAAGAGCGTCGCGCTGCAGTTGAAGCGCGGCGGCGTGCCGGTCGCGCCGCTCGGCTTCGTCGCGATGACGCGCGTGCTCGGGCTGTCGAGCCGGCTCAAGTCCGGCAACTACGAATTCAAGACCGGCATCACGCCTTACGAGATACTGCAGAAGATCGCGCGCGGCGACGTGAACGAGTATGTCGCGACGGTCATCGAAGGCTGGACCTTCAAGCGGATGCGCGCGGAACTCGACTCGAACCCCGATCTGGCGCACTCGACGGCCAGCATGAGCGACGCCGAGCTGCTGCGCGCGATCGGCGCGTCGGACAGCGCGGTGCAGCGCGGCAGCGGCGAGGGGCTGTTCTTCCCGGACACCTATCTGTTCGACAAGGGCACGAGCGACCTGAACATCTACCGGCGCGCGTACCATCTGATGCAGACGCGTCTCGACGAGGCCTGGGCCGCGCGCGTGCCGGGCCTGCCGTACAAGACGCCTTACGAAGCGCTGACGATCGCGTCGATCGTCGAAAAGGAAACGGGCCATGCGGCCGACCGCGCGTTCGTCGCGGCCGTGTTCGCGAACCGGCTGCGCATCGGCATGCCGCTGCAGACCGATCCGTCGGTAATCTACGGGCTCGGCGACGCGTACGACGGCCGCCTGCGCAAGCGCGACCTGCAGGCCGACACTCCTTACAATACCTACACCCGACGCGGGCTGCCGCCCACGCCGATCGCGTTGCCGGGCGTGGCCGCGCTGCAGGCGGCGATCAACCCGGCACCGACGAGCGCGCTCTATTTCGTCGCGAAAGGCGATGGTACGAGCGTGTTCTCGGACACGCTCGGCGATCACAACAAGGCCGTGGACAAGTACATACGAGGTCAATAATGGCGAGCGGTAAATTCATCACGTTCGAAGGCATCGACGGGGCGGGGAAGACCACCCACCTGCAATGGTTCTGCGAACGCCTCCAGGGCAAGCTGGCCGCGGCCGGCCGGCAAGTCGTCGTCACCCGCGAGCCGGGCGGCACGCAGCTCGGCGAGAAACTGCGCGAGATCCTGCTGAACCAGCCGATGGATCTCGAGACGGAAGCGCTGCTGATGTTCGCCGCGCGCCGCGAGCATCTCGCGCTCGTGATCGAGCCGGCGCTCGCGCGCGGCGACTGGGTCGTGTCCGATCGCTTCACCGATGCGACGTTCGCGTACCAGGGCGGCGGCCGCGGGCTGCCGCGCGACAAGCTCGAGACGCTCGAGCGCTGGGTGCAGGGCGGTTTCCAGCCCGACCTGACGGTGCTGTTCGACGTCGCGCCGCAGGTGGCGAGCGAGCGCCGCGGCGCCGCACGCATGCCCGACAAGTTCGAAAGCGAGTCCGACGCGTTCTTCTCGCGCACGCGTGGCGAGTACCTGCGGCGCGCGGAAGAGGCGCCGCACCGCTTCGCGATCGTCGATGCGACGCAGACGATTCCCGAGATCCGCCAGCAGCTCGAACGCGTGCTCGCCGCGCTGTAATTCGCAAGGAACGCACCCCATGATCTATCCGTGGCAGACCGACGACTGGAACCGCCTGCAGCAACTGCGTGCGCAATGGCCGCACGCGCTGCTGCTGCATGGCCAGGCCGGGATCGGCAAGCTGCAGTTCGCGCAGCATCTCGCGCAGGGCTTCCTGTGCGAATCGCCACAGCCGGACGGCGAGCCGTGCGGCACCTGCGCGGCCTGCACCTGGTTTTCTCAGGGCAACCATCCGGATTACCGGATCGTGCTGCCCGAGGCGCTGGCGGGTGAGGCGCCGGGCGCCGCGGACGACGCGAAGGCGGCCGACGCGGACGAAGGCGGCAAGAAGACGCGGGCGCCGAGCAAGGAAATCAAGATCGAGCAGGTGCGCGCGCTGCTCGACTTCTGCGGGGTCGGTTCGCACCGCGGCGGCGCGCGCGTCGTCGTGCTGTATCCGGCCGAAGCGCTCAACGTTGCCGCGTCGAACGCGCTGCTGAAAACGCTGGAGGAACCGCCGTCCGGCGTCGTGTTCCTGCTCGTGTCGGCGCGCATCGACCGCCTGCTGCCGACCATCATCAGCCGCTGCCGGCAGTGGCCGATGGCGGTACCGGCGCCCGACTCGGCCGCGGCGTGGCTCGCCGCGCAGGGCGTCGATCATGCGCCGGCGCTGCTCGCCGAGGCCGGCGGTGCGCCGCTCGCCGCGCTGGCGCTCGCGAGCGACGAGAACCGCCCGCTGCGCGACTACACGCTCGGACAGCTCGCGGCCGGTGCGGCCTGCGACCCGTTCGCGTGCGGCGAGACGCTGCAGAAACTGCCGGTGCCGCTGGTGCTCGGCTGGCTGCAGCGCTGGCTGTACGACCTGCTCGCCCAGCGGATGGCGGGCGCACCGCGCTACTTCCCGATGCACGCGGCGGCGCTCGCGCGCTGCGCGGAAGCGGTCGATGCGAACGCGTTCGCCCGCTTCATGAAGGCCGTGACGCGGCAGCGGACGGTCGAGAACCATCCGCTCAACGCGCGGCTCGTATTCGAGGAATTGTTTCTCGGATATCGGGAAATGTTCGCATGATCTGGCATTGTTTCTCGCGGGTTGTGAAACGATGACGGGCCCACGCCGCGACGCGACCGTGGCCGTCCGGCCCGCGAACGCCGCCCGTTGCCGCATGCCGGCGAGCGCATGAGCGCCCGCCATACGTATTCAGGAAACACGATGTTCGTCGACTCTCACTGCCATATCAATTTCAAGGGCCTGGCCGACCGCCTGCCGGCCGTTCTCGAGAACATGCGCGAGCACGACGTCACGCACGCGCTGTGCGTGTCGGTCGATTTCGAGACGCTGCCGGAGGTCCTGGCGATCGCGGACGCGCACGACAACGTCTATGCGTCGGTCGGCGTGCATCCCGATCACGAGGACGTGCATGAGCCGACGCTCGCGGAGCTCGTCGAGCTGGCCGCGCACCCGAAGGTCGTCGCGATCGGCGAAACCGGCCTCGACTACTACCGTCTCGAAGGCCGCTCGATCGACGACATGGAATGGCAGCGCGAACGCTTTCGCACGCATATCCGCGCGGCGACTGCGACGATGAAGCCGCTGATCATCCACACGCGCTCGTCGTCGGAAGACACGCTGCGGATCATGGCCGAAGAGCGTGCGGACGTGCCGGGCGGCGTGATGCACTGCTTCACCGAGCCGTGGCCGGTGGCCGAGCAGGCGCTCGCGCAGAATTTCCATATCTCGCTGTCGGGCATCGTCACGTTCAAGAACGCGACCGACGTGCAGGACGTCGCGCGGCGCGTGCCGCTCGACCGGCTGCTGATCGAGACCGACTCGCCGTACCTCGCGCCGGTGCCGTATCGCGGCAAGCCGAATGAACCTGCGTACGTCAGCCATGTCGGACGCTTTATCGCATCCGAGCGCGGGATCGCCGTCGAGGCGCTCGCCGATGCGACGACACAGAACTTTTTCCGGCTGTTCAAGATCGCGCGCTAACGACGTGCGCGCAGCCGACAACCCAGGGAAGGAGCCCACAACAATGACGAAGCCGACCAACCATCTGCCGAAACGCGCACTCGTTGCCGCCGCACTCGTCGCGAGCGGCCTGTTCGCGGCAGCCGGCGCGCATGCCGAATCGCTCGACGCGATCGTAAAGGCCGTCAAGTTCGACGACATCGCCGACATCGGCAAGCAGCTCAAGAGCGGCAAGCTCGACCCGAACACGATCGCGCCGAACGGCGACCCGCTGATCGTGATCGCCGCGCGCGAGAAGTCCGACAAGGTCGCGGCGGCGCTCGCCACGACGCCGAACGTCGACCTCGAGAAGGAAGACAAGGCCGGCGAAACGGCGCTGATGCTCGCGTCGCTGAACGGCGATGTCGGCCTGGCCAAGCTGCTGATCGACAAGGGCGCGGAAGTCAGCAAGAAGGGCTGGGCGCCGCTGCACTACGCGGCCACCAACGGCCAGGACGCAGTGGTGAAGCTGCTGCTCGACCACGACGCGTACATCGATACCGCATCGCCGAACGGCACGACGCCGCTGATGATGGCCGCACGCGGCAACCATCCGTCGACGGTCACGCTGCTGCTCGACCAGGGCGCCGATCCGCAGGTGAAGAACCAGCTCGGCATCACCGCGCTCGAATTCGCGAAGCACTACAACGCACCGGACGCGATCGAGATCCTGAGCAAGCGGACGACCCGCATCGGGGCATCGACGCCGGCAGATGCGCAAAAGAGTGCAAAATGACGGTTTTCGGTGCGGCAGACGGTGCCCGCCCGGCCGGATTCCGGCCGGAGCAGGGCGTTCCGGCGCCGCGCCGGCCAAGGCAGCAGGCGGCCTCGGGCCGCATTGACATAAGGAACACCATGTTGCGCGCAATGTTTTGTGCCGCGGCGTTTGCCGTGCCGTTGTCGGCGGCGGCTTTCACGGGCGCTGATCTCGACCGGCTGTGCGCGAAGACGGACGTCAAGTCGCGGGCGTCGTGCGCGGCCTACATCGAAGGCGCCGCCGACGGCGTCTACAACACCATCGATGCGATCGGCGGCACGACGGGGCCGCGGGTCGGCCAGTATTTCTGCCTGCCGCCCGACATCCGGGCGCAGCAGATGACCGACGCGGTGCGCAAGTACATCGCGGAAAATCCGAAGCTGGCCGACTACAACGCAAGCACCGCGGTGTCGCTCGGTCTCGGCAAGGCGTTTCCCTGCAGGAGCGGCAGCTGACCTGACGCCGTGTCCGGGCCCGCGCGCGGCCCGGGCGTCGCCGACGCATCCAGGACGAGGCGTGCGCGCCTCATAACCCACGGGCGCCGATGATTTCAATCGAGGAACTTCAGCGCATCACCGATGCGCCGCTGCATTCATGGCTCGGCACGCTGGCCGTGTCCGTCATCGTCTTGCTGGTCGTCACGGTCGTGCACCGTCTCGGCGCACGCATCGTCAAGCGCATCGCGCAGCCGTATCCGTTGATGAGCGCGATCCTGCGCTACATCGACAGGCCTTCGCTCGTCGTGCTCGCGCTGCTGGCGCTCGAATTCCTGTGGGTCCAGGCGGACGACGGCATGGCGTTCGTGCGCGGCATGCGCACGGCGGCGGCGGTCGGCTCCATCATTTCGCTGACGTGGCTGCTGGTGCGGCTTGCGGCCGGCGTCGGCGACGCCATCATCCAGGCGCATCCGATCGATACGGCCGACAACCTCCAGGCCCGGCGCGTCCATACGCAGGCCAAGGTACTCGTGCGGACCGTGATGGTGCTGATCGTGATCATCGGCACCGGCGCCGCGCTGATGACGTTCCCGAACGTGCGCCAGGTCGGTGCGAGCCTGCTGGCGTCGGCCGGCGTCGCGGGCCTGGTCGCCGGTATTGCCGCACGGCCGGTGCTCGGCAACCTGATCGCCGGGCTGCAGATCGCACTCACGCAGCCGATCCGGCTCGACGACGTGGTCGTGATCCAGGGCGAGTGGGGGCGCATCGAGGAAATCACCGGTTCGTTCGTGTCGGTGCGGCTGTGGGACCAGCGGCGCCTCGTCGTGCCGCTGCAGTGGATCATCGAGAACCCGTTCACGAACTGGACGCGCAGCAGCTCGGAAATCATCGGCACGGTCTATCTGTCGGTCGATTACCGCACGCCGCTCGCGCCGCTGCGCGAGGAGCTCGCACGGCTCGTCCACGCGGCACCGGAGTGGGACGGCCGCGTGCAGGTGCTGCAGGTGACCGACGCGACGGAACGCACGATGCAGTTGCGTGCGCTCGTCAGTGCGGCCGATTCATCGTCGTGCTGGGACCTGCGCTGCCGCGTGCGCGAAGGGCTGATCGCCTATCTGCAGGACCGCTATCCGCAATGCCTGCCGCGCAGCCGGATGGAGCTGTATCCGCACAATGCCGCGCCGAACGCGCCGAATCCCGAACGGCCGCACGCGCGCTCGCCTGCCGCCAGCACGGCGGCCAATACCGCGGCCGACCCGCAGACCGCCGAAGGCCGCTGACAGCGGTCCGCATGCTCATCCTCCATCGTCATGACCGCGCTGAACACGCTCGCCATCGCCAATTACCGCTCGCTGCGCGAGCTGATCGTGCCGCTCGCGGCGCTCAACGTCGTCACGGGGCCGAACGGCAGCGGCAAGTCGAGCGTGTACCGCGCACTGCGGCTGCTCGCCGATACCGCGCAGGGGCGCGTGATCCCGTCGCTCGCCCGCGAAGGCGGGTTGCCGTCGACGCTGTGGGCCGGCCCCGAGCGTTTCTCGCGGGCGATGCTGGACGGCGATGCACCGGTCACCGGCACGGTGCGCAAGGGGCCGGTGAGCCTGAAGCTCGGCTTCGCCTGCGACGATTTCGGCTATGCGATCGATCTCGGCATGCCGATCCCGAGCCGCTCGCAGTTCTCGCTCGACCCGGTGGTGAAGCGCGAGTGCATCTGGGGCGGCGCGATGTTGCGCCCGTCGACGCTACTGGTCGACCGGCAGGGCGCGCAGATCCGCGCGCGCACCGCATCGGGCGACTGGCAGACGATTCCGCAGCCGGTGGCCAGCTTCGACAGCATGATGACCGAGTTCGCCGATCCGACCGGCGCCCCCGAGATGATCGCGGTGCGCGAACGGATCCGCTCGTGGCGCTTCTACGACCATTTCCGGACCGACGCGCAGGCGCCGGCGCGGCAGTCGCACATCGGCACCCACACGCCGGTGCTCGCGGACGACGGCGCCGACCTGGCCGCCGCGCTGCAGACGATCCGCGAGATCGGCGACGGCGCGGCACTGGATGCGGCGCTCGACGACGCGTTTCCCGGCGCGTCGGTCGAGATCGACAATCCGGGCGGCCGTGGCCGCTTCGACGTGCTGATGCGCCAGCCGGGGCTGCTGCGGCCGCTCGCGGCGGCCGAGCTGTCGGACGGCACGCTGCGCTACCTGCTGCTCGCGGCCGCGCTGCTGACACCGCGGCCGCCGGCGCTGATGGTGCTGAACGAACCGGAGACGAGCCTGCACCCCGATCTGCTACCGGCGCTCGGCCGCCTGATCGCGCAGGCGGCGCAGCGTTCGCAGGTGCTCGTCGTGTCGCACGCGGCACGGCTCATCGCGACGCTCGAGCGCGAGGCCGGCTGTGAATCGCTGGTGCTCGACAAGCAGCTCGGCGCGACGGGGCTCGTCGATGCCGACACGCGCGACCTGCCGGCATGGAAGTGGCCGTCGCGCTGACGGGCCGTGATCGTCGCGTAGGGGGCCGGATTGGCCCGGCAGGCGGAATGTATCCTGCCTGTAACAACACCCATAAAATGCAAGACGGGCGGTCCCGGGCAGCGGGATCGCGAATAATAATGAGATATCCGGCTGGCGCCGTGCCGGCCGGTGCCGTATGGGGGCGAGCGGGGCGCGCAAGCGCACACGTCCGCCGGCCGTGCCGCAACGGACAGGACACAGGAGACGTGGACCATGAGAATTGCCCAGATCGCGCCGCTGACCGAATCGGTACCGCCGAAGCTGTACGGCGGCACGGAGCGCGTCGTGTCCTACATCACCGAGGCGCTCGTCGAGCTCGGCCATGATGTGACGCTGTTCGCCAGTGGCGATTCGACGACGCGGGCGAAGCTCGAGGCGGTCTGGCCGCGCGCGCTGCGGCTCGATTCGTCGATCCGCGACCGGGTCGCGCCGCACATGCTGCTGATGGAGACGGTCGCGCGCCGAGCGAAGGATTTCGACGTGCTCCATTTCCACATGGACTACTACTCGTTCTCGGTCTTCAACCGGCAGGAAACGCCCTACGTGACGACGCTGCACGGCCGGCTCGACCTGCCCGAGCAGCAGCCGGTGTTCGACACGTTCAACACGGCGCCGGTGATCTCGATCTCGAACTCGCAGCGCCAGCCCTTGCCGCAGGCGAAATGGCTGACGACGGTCTACCACGGGCTGCCCGATACGCTGTACATGCCGCAGCCCGTCGAGCCGCGCTATCTGGCGTTCCTCGGCCGCATCTCGCCGGAGAAGCGCGTCGACACGGCGATCCGCATCGCCCGCCAGTGCGGGCTGCCGATCAAGATCGCCGCGAAGATCGACGCGGCCGACGAGGAATACTTCGAGCGCGAGATCAAGCCTCTCTTCGCGTTGCCGCACGTCGAATTCATCGGCGAGATCGCCGATCACCAGAAGGCCGAGTTCCTGTCGGGCGCGCATGCGCTGCTGTTTCCGATCGACTGGCCGGAGCCGTTCGGCCTGGTGATGATCGAGGCGATGTCGTGCGGCACGCCGGTGATCGCGTTCAATCGCGGCGCGGTGCCCGAAGTGCTGGACGAGGGCGTGTCGGGTTTCATCGTCGAGGATGAAATCAGCGCGGTGGCCGCCGTGAACCGGTTGCACCTGCTGCCGCGTGCGCGCGTGCGGCAGCGCTTCGAGGAACGCTTCACGTCGCGCCGCATGGCGCAGCAGTATGTCGACGTCTACCAGTCGGTGATCCGTGCGCAGAAGCGCTCGCGCTTCAAGGTGATCGACTCGACGACCTGACGCGCGAGGCGCACGCCGCGCGCGGATAAAAAAAACGGCGATGCCCGCCAGGACATCGCCGTGTGTGCATGGCCCGCGCGCGGTGCGCACGGGCGGTGCGCGAGCGTCAGATCTTCAGCTTCGTGACCTTCGTGCCGTTGATCGACACGTCGCCCATCAGGCCCGCGTTCGTCAGCACGACGACCTGGACCGGCGCGGTGGCCGTGTTGGAATCGACCGCGCCGTTCGCGCCCATCTTCACGAGCGCGACCGACGCGCCGGCGCCGGCGGCCCAGCCGTCCGAGCCGCGGAATTCGTCGAGCGCTTCCTGCGTCATGAACAGGAACACGATCGCCTTCGACTGCGCACCGGCCTGCAGGCCGACCGACAGCGACGACGTGTTGTAGTAGCCGACCGTGCTGCCGCCGACGCGCAGTGCGCCGTTGCCGGACTGGCCGCCGACGATGAAGCCGGCCTGGATGACGTCCGGGAAGACGAGCACGCCGCGCGACTTCGCGACGAGCTCGCGCGAGCCCTTGACCGTGGAGTACATGCGCGACAGCGTGGCGTCGACGCTCGAGTCGATTGCCTGGCGCTTCGACGCGTTCGTTGCGGCGTTGTCCGGCTTGTCCGGGGTGGTGGTGCAACCGGTGAGCGCGAGGCTACCGACGATGAGCGCAGCGGCGGCTTTGAGCACAAGATTCCGTTTTTGCATCGTTCTTCTCCATCGGATGATGTTCGGAGTGAGTCTCGCTCAGGGAGCGGATCACGTCGGCAGTTATATCACAGCGGATTACAGCCTCTTTTCGTTGCGGCGTGAAAAAGCGTCAAATCGGCTGGAGATGTCGCGGCGCGCCAACGGACGAACCGGCACCCGCGCGCCGACGTCGGGTCGGCATGCGGGAAATACGATGGTCGATCGGACGGCGGCGCGTGCCGCGCGCATCAGTGCGTGACGGGCGGAACAGGCGGCTTGATCGGGGGGCGGCGCAGCGCGCGGCGGATCAGCGCGATCACGACGCCGCAGGCGAACAGGAACGCGGCCGGCACGACCCAGTAGCCGACGAACGCGTGCCACAGGTAGCCGGCGAGCGTGCTGCGTCGCACCACGTATTCGTCGCGGGCCGCCTGCTGGCGCGGCGCATTGGCGGCGAGCACGTCGGCCGGGCAGCCGGCCGCGCGCGCCTCGTCAGGATCCCCGTGGCACTTCGCGGCGGCGCCGGCGGCCTGCTGCGCATCGGTGAGCTGCCAGGTGGTCAGCGCGAGTTGCAGGTCCGCTTTGTTGTAGGCCATTTCCTCGCGGATCTCGCGCACGGCGACGATCGCGACGGGCACGGCCCAGAATACGATCACGATCAGCCAGCGGCGGAACCAGCGGTGTTGTCTCCATGCCATCCATGCCTCCGTTTGACGCGCGTGCGCGTCCGTCTCGAGGGCGGCCCGATGGCGCTTCTTGTACTTGGATGGGCCGCGTTGCAGCCATCATAGAAGAAAACGCGGCGAATTGCCGCACCATATGGCAGCGCCGGTCCGGCAGGCCGGAAAAGCGGGGCGGGAGGCGTTGCAACAGCGCGGCAGCGGCGCGGCAGCGGGGCGCGTCGATGCGCGTGCAACGAATACAAAAATGCCGCGCCCGCCGAAGCGGTGCGCGGCATTCGATACGGGAGCGCCGGAACTCAGGCGGCCGGCTGGCTGCTCAGGCAGCTCTTCATGAACGCCTTGCGGTCGTCGCCTTTCTTGCCGGTGGCCTGCGTGTTGCATGCCTTCATCTTTTCCTGCTGCGACATGGCCTTCGCGGGCTTCGCCGACAGGCAGTCCTTCATGAACGCCTTGCGTTCGTCGCCCGTCTTGCCGGCTGCCTGGGTGTTACAGGCCTTCATCTTGTCCTGCTGGCTGTTCGCCGCGAACGCGGGGGAAGCCAGCATGCCGCCGAGAAGCACTGCGGCTACGAGCGATTGGATTTTCATTTCGACACTCCCATGGGGTGAATTGCGTGTTATCGACGCCGTCACGAAGCACCGTGCAATGAGGATAGGGTCGCATCGCACAGCGCGCTCCGATTATGGCAAATCAATGTGAAAACACCAAAACGGCACTTTCTATAACGTTGCGGACACCGTGGCCGTTGACGGCACGTGTTGCCGGACGATCGGGACAAACCATGATGCGCGGCGGCCGCCCTCGGTCGCCGCGCCGGATCCCGGCCGCAAGCCTTTACAATCGCGGCCATGAATACTCCGAATTCCGCATCCCCTTCGTCCGCGGCGGCCTTGCCGCGCATCGCCGTGCTCGCCACCGGCGGCACGATCGCCGGCGCCGCGCCCGACGCGGCCAGCACGGCCGGCTACCAGGCCGGTGCGCTCGGCGTCAATTTCCTGGTCGACGCGGTGCCGGCGCTCGCGTCTGTCGCGCGCATCGACGCCGAGCAGATCGCCAGCATCGACAGCAAGGATCTCGCGCTGCCGCTGTGGAATACGCTCGCCGCGCGGATCGACGCGCTGGTGGCCGATCCGGCGGTCGACGGCATCGTGATCACCCACGGCACCGACACGCTCGAGGAAACCGCGTATGCGCTGCACCTGGTCGTCAACGGCGACAAGCCGGTCGTGCTGACGGCCGCGATGCGGCCGGCGACCGCGCTGTCGTCCGACGGCCCGCTGAACCTGCTGAACGCGGTGACGGTGGCCGCGCATCCGTCCGCGCGCGGGCAGGGCGTGCTGGTCGCATTCAACAACCGGATCCACGGCGCGCGCGACGTCGTGAAGACGAGCACCTATGCGGTCGATGCATTCCAGTCGCCGGAGCTCGGCGCGCTCGGCTGGGTGCAGGACGGCCGGGTCGAATTCGCCCGCCGCGTCACGCGTTCGCGCGACACGCAACTGGCGATCGCCGCCGCGTGGCCGCCCGTCGAAGTCGTTGCGAGCTACGCGGGCGTGACGCGCACGGCCGTCGATGCGCTCGTCGCGGCCGGCGTGCGCGGTCTCGTCGTCGCGGGCACGGGCAACGGCTCGATCCATGCGACGCTGCAGGCGGCGCTGGCCGATGCGGTGAACGCAGGCGTTGTGGTGGTTCGTGCGTCGCGCGTCGGGTCGGGGCACGTGATGCGCAACGGCGCCGCGAGCGACGATGCACTCGGCTTCGTGAGCGCAGGGTCGCTGAACCCGTTCAAGGCGCGCGTGCTGCTGATGCTCGCGCTCGCGAACGGTATTCACGGCCGCGACGCGCTGCAGCGCGTGTTCGATACGCTGTGACCGGCTGACCGATACGCGCGGCGCGGGCCGCGCGCGTCACCATGAAAAAAGGCAGGCCATCGGCCTGCCTTTTCAGCGTCCGTCAGTCCGGCAACGATGCTCAGGATTGCGGCGGAATCACGAGCTTCTGGCCCGGGTAGATCCGGTCCGGGCTCGACAGCATCGGCTTGTTCGCCTCGAAGATCACCGGGTACTTGTTCGCGTCGCCGTAGACTTCCTTGGCGATCGCCGACAGCGTGTCGCCCGGCTTCACGTCGTGGTACTGCACTTCCGGATCGTCCGGCTGCAGATCGTCGTCGTTGACACCCGCGACGCCTTGCACGTTACCGGCCGCGACCTTGACCTTGGCCTTCGTGTCGAGGTCGGCGACGCTGCCCGACAGCGTCACGGTGCGCGATGCGCCGTCGAACGCAACGGTCAGGTTCGACGTATCGAGACCTTGCGTGTTGATGTAGTTCTTGATGGCATCGGCCGCGGTCTGGTTTGCGGCATTCGGATCTTCCGCGGCTTGCGCATCGGCATGACCCAGCAGTTTTTCGCCCGCCTCTTTGATAAACGAAAGAAGACCCATCGTTGCACTCCTTAGGTGGTTGAAAAGAAAACGCGCCGTGAAGTGGCGAAAAAAACACCGCGCTGGGCGCGGTCACCGGAGGTGAACGCTAGCGCGGCGGTTTTCTCGAAAGGCGTGGCGAAAGTGTAGGCGTTCATGACGACGATTGCATGAAAAATCGCACGCTTGAACGTAAAGAAATGTAATACGCGAAATCCGACAGGCGGACACCCGACGACGACGTCTGACCGACCAAGGCTTCCCCGGCGTCGCCGGGTGCCGCTGCGGACCCCACCACGCCGCTCTCAGCCCAGAGCGGCGTTTTTCGCCCCGTCCCGCATGCCGTCGGCAGTGCAGGGCGGGGCGCCCCACCGTGATGCGCGCGCGTGTCGCGCACCGATGCGACCGGCCGTGCCGGTCACGTGTGTCTGTCGCGCGTCTCCGCCATCGCAGCGAAAACGCGCATCGTTGCAGCCGTGTTACGCGGCCGGCGTCTGGCCGATCTCGAAGTTCGACATGATCTCGAGCGCGCGCACGAGTGCCGAGTGATCCCAGGCCTTGCCGCCGTGCGACGCACACACGCTGAACAGTTGCTGCGCGCTGGCCGTGTGCGGCAGCGCGAGGCCGAGCTTGCGTGCGCCGTCGAGCGCGAGGTTCAGGTCCTTCTGGTGCAGCTCGATGCGGAAGCCCGGATCGAACGTGCGCTTCGTCATCCGCGCGCCGTGCACTTCGAGGATGCGCGAGGCGGCGAAGCCGCCCATCAGCGCCTGGCGCACACGCTCCGGATCGGCGCCCGAGCGTGCGGCGAACAGCAGCGCTTCGCCGACGGCTTCGATGTTCAGCGCGACGATGATCTGGTTCGCGACCTTGCAGGTCTGGCCCGCGCCGTTGTCGCCGACGAGCGTGATGTTCTTGCCCATCTTCTCGAACAGCGGCCTGGCGCGCTCGAACGCTGCCTCCGGGCCGCCGACCATGATCGTCAGCGTCGCTTCGCGTGCGCCCACTTCGCCGCCGGACACCGGCGCGTCGAGGTAGTCGCAGCCGAGTGCGTTGATCTGCTTCGCGAATGCCTGCGTGTCGAGCGGCGAGATCGAGCTCATGTCGATCACGAGCTTGCCGGCCGTCAGGCCCTTCGCGACGCCGTCGTCGGCGAACAGCACGTTACGCACGTCCGGCGTGTCCGGCACCATCGAGATGATGATGTCCGCGTTCCGTGCGACTTCGGTCGAGTTCGCGACGACCTTCGCGCTCGTGCGCAGGTCGTCCGGGATCGGGAACGCGCCGTTCACGACGAGCTGGTGGTCGCCCTTGAGCAGGTTGCGCGCCATGTGCGCGCCCATGATGCCGAGGCCGATGAAACCGATGGTTGCCATGTGAATGTCTCCTATAGGGCTGAAAACGGAAAGGGCGGATCTCAGGCGGCGCGACGCGCCGAGCCCGGTGCGCGGCCGGCGACGCTTTGCAGCCAGCCGAGGCCTTCCGTCGTGGTGGTGCGGGGCTTGTACTCGCAGCCGACGTAGCCGGCATAGCCGAGCCGGTCGAGCAGCGCGAACAGGAACGCGTAGTTGATCTCGCCCGTGCCCGGCTCGTTGCGGCCCGGGTTGTCCGCGAGCTGGACGTGGCCGATCGATGCGAGGTTGCGTTCGATCGTCGCGGCCAGTTCGCCTTCCATGCGCTGCATGTGATAGATGTCGTACTGCAGGAACAGGTTGTCCGAGCCGACCGCGCGGATCACGTCGAGCCCTTCCGACGAGCGGTTCAGCGCGAAGCCCGGGATGTCGAAGCTGTTGCACGGCTCGACGAGCAGGCGGATGCCTTCGCGCTTTAACGCATCGGCGGCAAAGCGCAGGTTGTCGACGATCGTGACGAACGTCTTGTCGCGCGCCGTGCTGGCCGACGGGATGCCGACGAGGCAGTTCAGCTGCGGCACCTTCAGCGCCTTCGCGTACTCGATCGCACGGCCGACCCCTTCCTGGAACTCGCCGACGCGATCGGGCAGGCACGCGATGCCGCGCTCGCCCTGGTCCCAGTTGCCGGCGGGCAGGTTGTGCAGCACGAGGCGCAGGCGGTGCGTCTCGAGCCGCTCGGCGAGCTCTTCTTTCGCGTACGGATACGGGAACAGGAACTCGACGGCGTCGAAGCCCGCGTCGGCGGCCGCCTTGAAGCGGTCGAGGAACGGCACTTCGTTGAACAGCATGGTCAGGTTTGCAGCAAACTTCGGCATGAGCTAAGCCTCTTCGGTCGGTCAGTCAAAAATGTCGTGCGGTTCAGTCGAGCATCGAGATCGCGGTCGGTGCGTGCTCGGCCTTTTCGGCGAGATCCTCGAATTCGTTGATCGCGTCGATTTCGGTGCCCATCGAGATGTTCGTCACGCGCTCGAGGATCACTTCGACGACCACCGGCACGCTGAACTCTTCCGCGAGCGTTTGCGCCTGGCGCAGCGCCGGCTCGATCTCTTCCGGCTTGAACACGCGCAGCGCCTTGCAGCCGAGACCTTCCGCGACGGCCACGTGGTCGACGCCATAACCGTTCAGTTCCGGCGCGTTCACGTTGTCGAACGCGAGCTGCACGCAGTAGTCCATGTCGAACGCACGCTGCGCCTGGCGGATCAGCCCGAGGTACGAGTTGTTCACGACGACGTGCACGTACGGCAGCTTGAATTGCGCGCCGGCTGCCAGTTCCTCGATCATGAACTGGAAGTCGTAGTCGCCGGACAGCGCGACGATCGGGCGGCTCGGGTCCGCTGCACGCACGCCGAGCGCGGCGGGAATCGTCCAGCCGAGCGGGCCGGCCTGGCCGCAGTTGATCCAGTTGCGCGCCTTGAACACGTGCAGGAACTGCGCGGCGGCGATCTGCGACAGGCCGATCGTGCTGACGTAGCACGTATCGCGGCCGAACACCTTGTTCATCTCTTCGTACACGCGCTGCGGCTTGACCGGCACGTTGTCGAAGTGCGTCTTGCGCTGCAGCGTGCGCTTGCGCGCCTGGCATTCCGAGACCCATGCGCTGCGGTCCTTCAGCTTGCCGGCGGCCTTCCATTCCCGTGCAACGGCGACGAACAGTTCCAGCGCGGCCTTCGCGTCCGACACGATGCCGAGATCCGGGCCGAACACGCGGCCGATCTGCGTCGGCTCGATGTCGACGTGCACGAACTTGCGGCCCTTCGTATAGACCTCGACGCTGCCCGTGTGGCGGTTCGCCCAGCGGTTGCCGATGCCGAGCACGAAGTCGGACGCGAGCATCGTGGCGTTGCCGTAGCGGTGCGACGTCTGCAGGCCGACCATGCCGGCCATCAGCGGGTGGTCGTCCGGAATCGCGCCCCACGACATCAGCGTCGGGATCACCGGCACGCCGATCGTTTCGGCGAACTGGACGAGCAGGTCTTCTGCCGCTGCGTTGAGCACGCCGCCGCCCGACACGATCAGCGGCTTGTCCGCGTCGTTGAGCATCGCGAGCGCCTTCTCGATCTGCGCGCGGGTGGCCGCGGGCTTGTAGACCGGCAGCGGCTCATACGTGTCGATGTCGAATTCGATTTCGGCGAGCTGCACGTCGATCGGCAGGTCGACCAGCACCGGGCCCGGACGGCCCGAGCGCATCAGGTGGAATGCCTGCTGGAACACGCGCGGCACGAGCGCCGGCTCGCGCACAGTGACGGCCCACTTCGTGACGGGCTTCGCGATCGATTCGATGTCGACGGCCTGGAAGTCTTCCTTGTACAGGCGGGCACGCGGTGCCTGGCCCGTGATCGCGAGGATCGGAATCGAGTCGGCCGAGGCGGAGTAGAGGCCCGTGATCATGTCGGTGCCGGCGGGGCCCGACGTGCCGATGCACACGCCGATGTTGCCCGGGGCCGCACGCGTGAAGCCTTCGGCCATGTGCGACGCGCCTTCGACGTGGCGTGCCAACACGTGGCTGATGCCACCCGACTTGCGCATGGCCGAGTAGAACGGGTTGATCGCTGCGCCCGGCACGCCGAACGCGGTCTGGATGCCTTCCTTCTCGAGCACGAGCACAGCTGCGTCGACGGCTCTCATCTTGGCCATGAATGTCTCCTTGAATGGGGTGGATCTTGCAAATGGGTCTGTTGGGGACACTTTAGGGATGCAGGAAAGGTTTGATAAGATCAGCCGAAGTCGCTTTTTTCGAAACTAAAAGTATGGAATGACGGCCGGGCGGGGCTTTCCGCCGGGCCGGAACAGAGACGGAGACGGGAGATGGATCGCTTCAAGCAGATCGAGACGTTCGTGCGGGTGGCCGATGCCGGCAGCCTCGCGGCGGCGGCGCTCGAGGAGGGCGTGTCGCCGGTGGTGCTCGGGCGGCGCATCGACGCGCTCGAAAAGCGTCTCGGCGTGAAGCTGATGTACCGCTCGACGCGGCGCCTGGTGGTCAGCGAGGAGGGCGCCGCGTTCCTCGAGCGCTGCCGCGGCCTCCTGTCCGAATGGGACCAGGCCGAGAACGAGCTGGCCGCCGGGCGGCGCGCGGTCAGCGGGCACCTGATCGTGTCCGCGCCGGCCGCATTCGGGCGCAAGCACGTCGCGCCGCACGCCCCCGGCTTTCTGGCGGACAAGCCCGAGATGCAGCTGTCGTTCAACCTGACCGACCGCGTCGTCGATCTCGTGCGCGAAGGCTACGACCTGTCGATCCGGATCGGCGGGGCCGTCGATCCGAACTTCGTCGCGGTGAAGCTCGCATCGAACCGGCGTGTCGTGTGCGGCACGCCCGAGTATTTCCGCCAGCACGGCCGGCCGAAGTCGCTCGACGACCTGCTCAAGCACAACTGCCTGGCGTTCAACCTGCAGGGCGGGCAGAACCGCGGCTGGTATTTCCAGCGCCACGGCAAGATCGCGACGATGCGCGTGGCGGGTAATCTCGACTGCAACGACGGCGAACTGCTGCACCGCTGGGTGGCCGAAGGTCTCGGGCTCGGCTGGCGCTCGACGTGGGAAATCGCCGCCCAGCTCGAGACGGGCGAGCTTGAGACCGTGCTCGACGAATATGCGTTGCCCGACTACGACATCCTCGCGGTCTACCCGCAGCAGCGCTACGTGCCGGCGCGCGTGCGCTACTTCATCGACTACCTGCGCGCCGCTTACGCGAGCCCGGGCTACTGGAGCACCACGCCATGACCGGCGCGGACGGCCCGGCCACGGGGCCGTCCGGCGATTTTTTACGCTTCGGGCGCGCGGCGCGGGAATAAACTCGACGCAACGACGGTAAGGTCATCGAGCGTGCACGTTGCCGGTCTGTCCGGGCGCCGTGCTCGGAACGGGCGCGGCTTGGGCCGCCGGGACCAGGGAGGCCATGTGGGGCAAGCCGGACAGGCGGTCGAAGACCGGTCGGCGGACGACGCGGTTGCGCGCGGCGAGCGGTTTCGCGCGCTCGTGCTGCCGCATCTCGACGCCGCGTACAACCTCGCGCGCTGGCTGAGCGGCAACGCCGGCGACGCGGACGACGTCGTCCAGGACGCGTGCATGCGCGCACTGCGCTTCGTCGATTCGTGTCGCGGCGACAACGCCCGGCCGTGGCTGCTGACGATCGTGCGCCACACCTGGTACACGGAATGGCGGCGCCGCACGCATGCGCATGAGGTTGCGCTGCCCGACACGCTCGACGACACCGACGTGCCCGACGACTGGCAACCGGCGACCGACGATCCGCTCGCGCACCTGTTGCGCGGCGAGAACGTGCGGCTCGTGAACGAAGCGCTCGCGAAGCTGCCGCCCGAATACCGCGAGGTGCTCGTGCTGCGCGAGATGGAGGACTTGAGCTACCGCGAGATTGCGGCGATCGCGGACGTGCCGGTCGGCACGGTGATGTCGCGGCTCGCACGGGGCCGGCGCAAGCTCGCCGCGCTGCTGGGCGGCCCGCCGGCATCGGCGGCCGAAGGCAGGCCGGGCCGTACGCCGGCTGGCGGAACCGCATCGGAGGCTATCGATGGACTGTAACGAAGCGCGAGCGTTGCTGGACGCGGACGTCGACCGCGAGCTGTCGGCGCCCGATGCGTTGCGGGTCCAGCAGCATGTCGAAGGGTGCGAAGCGTGCCGCCATGAACGCGCGCGGATCGTCACGCTAGTGCAGGCCGTGCGCCAGGCCGAGTATCACCGTGCGCCGGATGCGTTGCGGGCCGGCATTCTCGCGAACCTGCCGGCAGTGGCCGATGCGCCCGTGCGCGAGCAGGCGCGGGCGGAGCCGCGGCCCGAACCGCGGTCAAGGCCGCAGCCGCGTCCGCGTGGCCGCCGCTGGTTTTCGTGGCTGACGGATCAAGGCGGGGCGGCACGCCCGGCGTCGGCCGGCATGGGGCCGCGCGTTGCCGCGCTGCCCGGCCTCGGCTGGGGTGTCGCGCTGCTGGTGGCGCTTGCCGCGGCGGGCGGGATGGCGTTGTCCGCCCGCCACGCCGACACCGACCGCACGGTCGACGAACTCGTGTCGAGCCACGTGCGTGCCGACCTGTCGGCGCGCGACATCGACGTGATCTCGACCGACCGGCACACGGTCAAGCCGTGGTTCAACGGCCGGATCGACTATGCGCCGCCGGTCGAGGATCTCGCGGCGAACGGCTTCGCGCTGGTCGGCGGCCGGCTCGACTACGTCGGGCGGCGCCGCGTCGCGGTGCTCGTCTACCGTTACCGGCAGCACGTGATTGACGTCTACGTGCGGCCGGCCGGCGAAGGGCCGGGGGCGCCGTACACGACCGTGTCGCAAGGCTACGCGCTCGACCGCTGGGATGCGGCCGGAATGACCTGGTGGGCCGTGACCGACGCCGAACCGTCGGCGCTCGCGGCGTTCAGGACCGCGCTCGATGCGCGACTCGGCGTCACACGCACCGAGTGACGGCGCCGCGGCGGGCTGCGGCCCGCCGCGCGCTTCTGTTCCGACCCTGATCGGGAAATGCGCCGAAGCGCAGCCGTCCTGCCCGGGTTCGCCCCTTCAAGTCTTTGAAAACATGGCCGAATCCGCGTGCGAATCGTCGATTGGTCTTGCATGCGCCCTGTATCCGGGTTAGAATCTTCGGCTTCTCACTTGCCACACCGGTTCAGACGCCCGGGTGGCTTTAATCCACAAGGAGTGTGTAATGCGTCATTACGAAATCGTATTCATCGTGCACCCCGATCAGAGCGAGCAAGTGCCCGCGATGATCGAGCGTTACAAGACCACGATCACGTCGCACGGCGGTCAGATCCACCGTGTCGAGGACTGGGGCCGTCGCCAACTGGCCTACATGATCGAGAAACTCGCGAAGGCTCACTACGTCTGCATGAACATCGAGTGCGACCAGACGACGCTCGACGAACTCGAACACGCGTTCAAGTTCAACGACGCCGTGCTGCGTCACCTCATCGTCAAGATGAAGAAGGCCGAAACCGGCCCGTCGCCGATGATGAAGGAAGTTCAGCGCGAAGAAGCCAAGAAGGCGGCTGCAGCTCAGCCGACCGAAGCGCAGGCTTAAGTTCGTCATTCATTAAGCCATCAAGGAGCGCGTCACTCACGTGAACAGGTTGCAATTGAAGGCAAGCGTCGTCGAACGCGCGCCGGTGCGATATACGCCGGCAGGTGTTCCGATCGCAAGCGCCACATTGCATCACCGCACGGAAGTCGTCGAAGCAGGCATTCCCCGTCAGGTCGAAATGACGATCGAGGCGGTGGCGGCCGGTGAGGCGAGCGGCAGGCTGGAGAGTCGTGAAATGGGCGTCGAAACGCTGTTCACGGGCTTCCTGGCAAAGAAAAGCCGCAACGCGAGAACCTTGGTGTTTCACATCACAGCATTGCAGGACATTGGAAAGGACTGAAATCATGCCCCGCCCGACTGGTAAGAAATTCGACAAGCGTCGTCAGCAACAAAACCCGCTCTTCAAGCGCAAGAAGTTCTGCCGTTTCACGGCTGCAGGCGTCGAGCAGATCGACTACAAGGACACGGAAACGCTGAAGGACTTCATCGGCGAAAACGGCAAGATCACGCCGGCTCGTCTGACGGGTACGAAGGCGCACTATCAGCGTCAGCTGGATACGGCCATCAAGCGTGCGCGTTTCCTCGCGCTGCTGCCGTACACCGATCAGCACAAGGCGTAATCAGGCGACGCAATAAGGAGAATTCGAATGCAAATCATTCTGTTGGAAAAAGTCGCCAATCTGGGTAACCTCGGCGACATCGTCAAGGTCAAGGACGGTTACGCTCGCAACTTCCTGATCCCGAACCGCAAGGCTCGCCGTGCAACGAAGGAAGCGATCGCCGAATTCGAAGTTCGCCGCGCTGAACTCGAAAAGATCGCCGCTGAAAAGCTGGCAGCATCGCAGGCAGTCGGCGAGAAGCTGAACGGCCAGTCGTTCGAAATCACGCAGAAGTCGGGCGTTGACGGCCGTCTGTTCGGCTCGGTCACGAACGGCGACGTCGCGGAACTGCTGAAGAAGGCAGGTTTCGAAGTCGAGAAGCTGCAAGTTCGCATGCCGGAAGGCCCGCTGAAGATGATCGGCGAGCACAACGTCCAGGTCGCGCTGCATACGGACGTCGTCGTCGACGTCACGATCAACGTGATCGGCGACCACGCGTAAGCGTACGCAAGCTTGCCGGGCGGCTTCCGCCGTCCGGACAAGGGCAGGCGCCCGGGCAACCGGGGCCTGCCTTTTTTATTGCCGCATCGCCGGGGCTCTCTCTGGCGTCGTCGTAGGTTATTCGCGATAATCCCAACCCATGAACGCGCCGCAAGATCCTCAAATTGAATCGCTGAAAGTCCCGCCGCACTCGGTCGAAGCCGAACAATCCGTGCTCGGCGGCCTGTTGCTCGACAACGCGGCCTGGGACCGGATTGCCGACTTCCTGTCGCAGGGCGATTTCTACCGCTACGACCACCGGATCATCTACGAGCACATCGGCCGCCTGATCGCGTCGACGCGCCCGGCCGACGTCGTGACCGTGTACGAAGCGCTGACCACGTCCGGCAAGGCCGACGACGTCGGCGGGCTTGCCTACCTGAACGCGCTCGCACAGAACACGCCGAGCGCGGCGAACATCCGCCGCTATGCGGAAATCGTGCGCGACCGCGCGGTGCTGCGCCGGCTCGTGTCGGTCGCCGACGAAATCTCGGCCGATGCGTTCAACCCGCAGGGCAAGGAAGTCCGCCAGCTGCTCGACGAGGCCGAATCGAAGGTGTTCTCGATCGCCGAAGAGGGCGCGCGCGGCAACCAGGGCTTCCTCGAGATCGGTCCGCTGCTCACGCAGGTCGTCGAGCGCATCGATACGCTGTACCACACGGCGAACCCGAGCGACGTCACGGGCACGCCGACGGGCTTCGTCGACCTCGACCGGATGACGTCCGGGATGCACGGCGGCGAACTGATCATCGTCGCAGGGCGTCCGTCGATGGGTAAGACCGCGTTCTCGATGAACATCGGCGAATACGTCGCGGTCGAGTACGGACTGCCGGTCGCGGTGTTCTCGATGGAAATGCCGGGCACCCAGCTCGTGATGCGGATGCTCGGCTCGATCGGCCGGCTCGACCAGCACCGGATGCGCACGGGCCGCCTGACGGACGAGGATTGGCCGAAACTGACGCACGCGGTGCAGAAGATGAGCGAGGCGCAACTCTTCATCGACGAAACGGGCGGCCTGAACCCGATGGAGTTACGCTCGCGCGCGCGGCGTCTGGCGCGGCAATGCGGCAAGCTCGGCCTGATCATCGTCGACTACCTGCAGCTGATGTCGGGTTCGTCGCAGGGCGAGAACCGCGCGACCGAAATCTCGGAAATCTCGCGATCGCTGAAGAGCCTCGCGAAGGAACTCGACGTGCCGGTGATCGCGCTGTCGCAGCTGAACCGCGGCCTCGAACAGCGCCCGAACAAGCGTCCGGTGATGTCGGATTTGCGCGAATCAGGCGCAATCGAACAGGACGCGGACGTGATCCTGTTCATCTACCGTGACGAAGTCTACAACCCGGACAGCCCCGACAAGGGCACGGCCGAAATCATCATCGGCAAGCAGCGTAACGGTCCGATCGGCCCCGTTCGGCTCACGTTCCTGGGGCAATACACGAAGTTCGACAACTTTGCAGGGGCGCAGACGTTCTACGGCGAGTAACGCCGGTTGTAAAGCCCTAAATCGCCAAACGTTGTATCCAATCCCGGCGCGCGCATGTGCGCGCGTCGCGGCGCGACCGAAAACGGTACAATGTCGCCCGTTTTCGTGACAGTAGTTTGACAATCTCTCAGGAATCCCATGTTCGGTCGATTCATGCCCACCGAGGGCAAGTTCTTTGAACTCTTCAACGCGCACGCGAAGCACATCGTTTCCGGTGGCCGCGAGCTCGAACTGCTGATCGACAATCTCGCCGACGCCGAGATTCACAAGCAAAACGTGCAAACCGCCGAGAAGGCCGCCGACAAGCTCACGCACGAGGCGATCGATCTGCTGCACAAGACTTTCATCACGCCGCTCGATCGCGACGAGATCCACAAGCTGATCACGACGATGGACGACATCCTCGACCTGATGGAAGACGTCGCGACCGCCGTGTCGCTGTACGACGTACGTTCCGTCACGTCCGAAGCGAGCCAGCTCGCGCACATCGTCACGCAGTCGGCCCAGCACGTGCAGCAGGCGGTCGGGCTGCTGTCCGACATGAAGCAGTCGGCGCAGATCCTCAAGCAGTGCGAGGAGATCGACCGCTGGGAGTCGGAGGCCGATCGCGTGCTGCGCGCGGCCATGTCGAAGCTGTTCCGCGAGGAAGACGACGTGAAGACGCTCATCAAGCTGAAGGCGATCTACGAGCTGCTCGAAGAGATCACCGACAAGTGCGAGGACGTCGCGAACATCATCGAAGGCATCGTGCTGGAAAACGCCTGAGCGGACCACGATGCATTCGATACAACTCGCCCTATGGATGGTCGCGGCGCTCGTGCTCGTCGCGCTCGTATTCGACTTCATGAACGGCTTTCACGACGCGGCGAACTCGATCGCCACCGTCGTGTCGACCGGGGTGCTGAAGCCCCAGCAGGCCGTCGTGTTCGCCGCCGCGTTCAACGTGATCGCGTACTTCATCTTCCACCTGAAAGTCGCGCAGACCGTCGGTAAAGGCACGATCGACCCCGAGATCGTCGACCATTACGTCATATTCGGCGCGCTGGTCGGCGCGATCGGCTGGAACGTGATCACGTGGTACTACGGGATTCCGTCGAGCTCGTCGCACGCGCTGATCGGCGGCCTCGTCGGCGCGGCGCTCGCGAAGTCGGGCTGGAGCTCGCTGAACATCGACGGGCTGCTGAAGACCATCGCGTTCATCTTCATCTCGCCGCTGCTCGGCTTCATCCTCGGCTCGCTGTTCATGCTCGGCGTGTCGTGGCTGTATTTCCGCACCGCGCCCAGCAAGGTGGACCGGCGGTTCCGCCGGCTGCAGCTGCTGTCGGCCGGGCTGTACAGCCTCGGCCACGGCGGCAACGACGCGCAGAAGACGATCGGTATCATCTGGATGCTGCTGATCGCGTCGGGCTATGCGTCGGCGACCGCCGATGCGCCGCCGGCGTGGGTGATCGGCGCGTGCTACCTGTCGATGGGCCTCGGCACGCTGTTCGGCGGCTGGCGCATCGTGCGCACGATGGGCCAGAAGATCACGAAGCTCAAACCGGTCGGTGGCTTCTGTGCGGAAACCGGTGGCGCGATGACGCTGTTCCTCGCATCCTTCCTCGGCATTCCGGTGTCGACCACGCACACCATCACCGGCGCGATCGTCGGTGTCGGCGCGACGCAGAAGCTGTCGGCCGTGCGCTGGGGGGTGGCCGGCAACATCGTGTGGGCCTGGGTGCTGACGCTGCCCGCGGCCGCGCTGTTCGCGGCCGGCGGATGGTGGCTTGGTCACCAGATCTTCTGATTGCCGACGTAGCCGGATCGACATCCGATGCGCCGCAAGCCGAAAGGCTGCGGCGCATTTTCTTTTGGAGCGGGGGAGTTTGCGACGGAACGGGCGGGGCGGCGGCAGATACCGCCAACGTTATCGACTGTCGAGGTTCGGGCAACCGGTCAGTAGCTTCCGTTCGCAAACCGCGCGATCGGATCGTCTGCCGTACTGGTGCGCGGGCTGACGGGCGCGGATTGCGTCGACGCGCGCAATACCTGCACAGGTGCGGGCTCGAGACTGCGCGGAGACGCCGGCGCGGCGGCAGGCGGCGGTTCGGCATCGAACGCGGCGGCCTGGGCGGCCGTGAGCGCCGTCGTCGGAATCTGCGTGCCGGACTCAACCGGGGCGGCAGGCGCTGCATTGGCCGTCATCGCGGTCATGCCGTCATTCACTGACGTTGCCTGTTGCTGCGCGGCCTGCATACGCGGGGGCGGCGGTTCGTACGGATCGGCGGCCGGGGCCGCGGGTGCGGCTGCGGCGGTCGTTACGACCGGCGCGGCAGCGATGACCGGCGCGGGCGCAGGCGCCTGCGCCGGTTTCGCTTGCGACGAGGCATAGGCAGGCGGCCGCGGCGCAGCGGCAGTCACGACCACCGGGGCCGGTGCGCTGCGCGGCTCGTCGCGCTTCGCCTCGTAGGTCGGCGCATCGAACGGCGTTGGCGCCCCGCGCGGCGGCGCGACGCGGCGAATGCCGTCGAAACGCTTGGCCCAGTACGGGTTCGTCAGGTAGTCGAGCCGCACGGTGCCGCCCGTCGACGGTGCGTTGACGAAGCGCAGCTTGCCGACGTAGATGCCGACGTGCGAATGCGGCCGTCCGGTCGTATTGAAGAAGATCAGGTCGCCCGGCGCGATCTGGTCGGGGTCGATCGATACGCCGCGGCTGCTCATGTCGGCGGTCGTGCGCGGCAGGCTCACGTCGGCCGCCCGGCCGATCACGTAGCGCACGAGCCCGCTGCAGTCGAAGCCGCTCGTCGGCGTGTTGCCGCCCCAGCGATACGGGACGCCGACGAGGCTCATCGCCTGGATCGAGATTTCTTCCTGGCCGACGCTGTGATCGACGAATTTCGGGAAATTGGCGGGGGCGGGGAACGCGCGCGGCGTCGTGATCCTCATGCCCGAATCGGAGCGTGATGCCGACTGCGGCGGCACGCTGGAGCAGGCCGCAAGCAGGGAAACGACGGCGACGGGGACCCAAATTCGAAGCATGGCGAGGCGGGCGAGCGCGGCGCGCTCGCGAATCGTATGACAACAGACAGACCCGATGGTAGACGCTCCGGCGGGGCTTAAGCAACCATTCCTGAGAATTTACTTGAAGTTTCGCGCGTAAACTGCGTTGTTGCGTGACGATGCGTTACTTGCGTTTTCGACCCCAAATAAAAACGGCGCTCCGTTTCCGGAGCGCCGCGAGGCGTCGACCGCCGGCCAATCGGCCGGCTGGCCGCGTTACAGGATGTCCGACGCGTAGTCGGCGAGCCGCGAGCGTTCGCCGCGCGCGAGCGTCACGTGGCCGCTGTGGCCCCAGCCCTTGAAGCGGTCGACGACGTACGTGAGGCCCGAGCTGCCTTCGGTCAGGTAAGGCGTGTCGATCTGCGCGATGTTGCCGAGGCACACGATCTTCGTGCCCGGGCCTGCGCGCGTGACGAGCGTCTTCATCTGCTTCGGCGTCAGGTTCTGCGCCTCGTCGATGATCAGGTACTTGTCGACGAACGTACGGCCGCGCATGAAGTTCATGCTCTTCACCTTCAGGCGCGAACGGATCAGTTCCTGCGTCGCGGCACGGCCCCATTCGCCGGCAGCGTCGTCGGTCTTCTGCAGCACTTCGAGGTTGTCGTCGAATGCGCCCATCCACGGCTGCATCTTCTCTTCCTCGGTGCCCGGCAGGAAACCGATGTCCTCGCCGACGGGCACGGTCGCGCGCGTCACGATGATCTCGTTGTAGCGCTTGTCGTCGAGCACCTGCGCGAGGCCGGCCGCGAGCGCGACGAGCGTCTTGCCGGTGCCGGCCTGGCCGAGCAGCGTGACGAAGTCGATCTCGGGGTTCATCAGCAGGTTCAGCGCGAAATTCTGCTCGCGGTTGCGCGCGGTGATGCCCCACACGTTGTTCTTGTGGTGGCTGTAGTCGCGCAGCGTCTGCAGCAGCGCCGTCTTGCCGTTCAGTTCGCGGACGATCGCATGGAACGTCGGCTCGCCGTTCTGCGGCTCGAGATAGACGAACTCGTTGACGAGCATCGACGCGACGAGCGGGCCGGTCACGCGGTAGTACGTGGTGCCCGTCTTCGTGTCCTGCCAGCTCTCCATGCCCTTCGCATGCTTGGTCCAGAAGTCCTGCGGCAGTTCGCGCACGCCGTTGTACAGGAGGTCTTTATCCTCGAGCACCTGGTCGTTGAAGTAGTCTTCCGCGGGCAGGCTGAGCGCGTGCGCCTTGATCCGCATGTTGATGTCTTTCGACACCAGCACGACCTGGCGATCGGGCCGGTCGCGCTGCAGCGCGCGCACGACGCCGAGGATCTGGTTGTCGGCCTTGCCTTCGGGCAAGCCTTCGACGGGCGCGATGTCCGCAAGCTTCGTCTGGAAGTACAGGCGGCCGAGCGCCTCGCGGCTACCGAGGCGCGACAGCGGGATGCCGGCCGTGATCGGGCCGGCATCGGCGACGAGCGCGTCGAGCGTGCGGCTGACCTGGCGTGCGTTGCGCGCGACTTCGGACATCCCCTTCTTGTGGTTGTCGAGTTCCTCGAGCGTCATCATCGGCAGATAGACGTCGTGTTCCTCGAAGCGGAAGAGGCTGCTCGGGTCGTGCATCAGCACGTTGGTGTCGAGCACGAACAGTTTCTGCAGTTCGGCTTCGGCGGGCTTGCGGCTGCGCGACTTCGTCGCGGCGCCGGTATCGCGCGCGGGTGCGGCGGCCGGTTTGTCGGCAGCCGGTTTGTCGTTGCGTGCGACGACGGGTGCCGCGGGTTCGGCGGGCACCGGCATCGGCTGCAGCAGGGCAGCCGTCTGTCTGGTCTTGCGGCCGCGTGCGGGTGCGCTCGCGGCATCTTGCACCGAAGACGCGACGGCGCGCAAAGGCGCGGCCGTGTTCGCGGCTTCGGTCATCGGTTGGGCCACGCTCGCCGGACCAAAGTCACCGGCTGTGGATGCGTCCCCTTCGGCGGATTTCTTCGCGGCTTTCGCGGGCCGCGCTTTCGCCTTGTATTCGTCGGGCGGCAGCAGGCTGCCGAGCTTGCTGGGGGGAGTAGGCAAAGGCATGGTGTCCCTCGGGAGGAATCGTGTCGCATGGGGTGCGCCGCTGATCGCATCCTGCGTGACGTAGACGCATGCAGTTTGCGCGCGGTGGCGCACAGGAAGTTCGTCTAGCCGGTTCGCCTAAGTGTCGATCAGCTCCTTGACGGGGTGAGGGCCGGACCGAGGGCCGGCGCGCAATCCATAAAAAAAGCCGCTGCCCCGTCGACAGGAGCATGCGGCTTGGCTGATACCGTCGTAATGCGCGTCAGGTGCCGGCAAGCATCGCAACGAGCACCGGCGCAGCTACGAGAAATATGGGGCGAACTGGCATTCATTGCGGCCCAATATAACGCGCCTCAAAGCGCTTGTACAGCACTTAGCACGTCGTCCACATGACCCGGTACCTTGATGCCGCGCCATGCCTGGCGAAGCACGCCGTCGGCGTCGATCAGGAACGTGGAGCGCTCGATTCCGCGCACTTCCTTGCCATACATTTTCTTCATCTTGATGACATCGAACAGCGCGCACAGCGCTTCGTCGGCATCGGAAATCAGCGGGAACGGCAGTTCGAGCTTTGCCTTGAAATTGTCATGCGAGCGCAGGCTGTCGCGCGACACGCCGATGACTTCCGCACCGGCTTTCTTGAACTTCGGATAGAGATCGCGGAACTGCAGCCCTTCGGTCGTGCAGCCCGGCGTGTTGTCCTTCGGATAGAAGTACAGCACGAGTTTCTTGCCCTTCAGGTCGGACAGCGAAATGTCGCCGCCCGTGGCCGGTGCGGTGAAATCGGGAACTTGACGGTCAACTTCGACGGACACGTGTTTCTCCTGTTGTTATGGAAAGGCGCCGCTGCGGCGGCGCGGTACGGCGGGCCGTCGCGGCAGCGCGCCGCAAGGGCGGAGCGGCGACGCCGGCTCGTGCGAACTCAGTCGGGCTGGACGATCAGTTCGCCGGAGCGGCCGGGGATTTCGCCCCACGTGACAGGGTACGATGGCAGCGAGTCGCGGTCCAGCGTCGCGTGGTAGTCGCCCATCGTCGCGAACGTGTGGCCTTGCGCGCGCCAGCCAGCGAGCAGTTGCTCGAACACGGGCGCAAGCTTCTGGCCTTCCAGTTCCGCATGCAGCGTGAACACCTGGTCGTGCGGATTGGTTTCGGTGAACTTGAGGATGTGCGCGGCGACGTTGTGCGTGTCGACGCCGTCGATGCCGAGCACTTCGTCGAGCGTCGGCAACGTGGTGGGCATCTGCACGTGCGACAGCGTGCGGCCGTTGACGACGGGCAGGTACGGCGAATGGCCGCGGCCGTCGGATGCGTAGCGCATCCCCCATGCGTCGATCTGCTCGAACGCGGAATCGTTCATCTGCCAGCCAGCCGCGCCGTGCGTGACGGGCGGCGCGCCGAAGACCTCGATGAAGCGCGCGTGACTCTTCTGCATTTCACGCGCGGTCCAGTCACGATCGCGCACGCGGACGTTGTCCTGCCAGTACACGTGATCCCACGTGTGGATGCCGCATTCGAAGCCGGCCTCGTGGATCGCGCGCATGTCGGCGATCGCGCGGCGGCCGATGTCGGGACCCGGCAGCAGCACGCCATACATCAGCTGCTTCACGCCGTAGTGTTCGACCACCGACGTGCGCGACACCTTCTTCAGGAAGCCGGGGCGGAACACGCGCCGCAGCGCCCAGCCCGTGTGATCGGGCCCGAGGCTGAAGAGGAAGGTCGCGCGCGCACTGAAGCGGTCGAAGATGCGCGCGAGGTTCGGCACGCCTTCGCGCGTGCCGCGCAGCGTGTCGACGTCGATCTTGAGGACGATGCGAGCCAAGCGAACGTCCCGGTCAGCCTTGCTGTTCGACGAGCGCGCGCGCGTCGGCGACGTGGCCGCGATACGCTTCGAAGATGTTGCGCAGCGCGTCGTCGAACGTCGCCTGCGGCGCCCAGCCGAGTTCCTGCATCGTGTTGTCGATCTTCGGCACGCGGTTCTGCACGTCCTGGTAGCCGTTGCCGTAGTAGGCGCCGGACGTCGTTTCGACGAGCTTCACCTGCTTGGCCGAATCGGCGTACTCGGGGAATTCCGCCGCCAGTTCGAGCATCTTGTGCGCGAGTTCGCGAACCGAGAAGTTGTTCTTCGGATTCCCGATGTTGTAGATCTTGCCCGACGCGACGCCGTCCATGTTCTCGATGATCTTCATCAGCGCGCTGATGCCGTCGCCGATGTCGGTGAACGCGCGCTTCTGCGAGCCGCCGTCGACGAGGCTGATGTTCTCGCCGCGCACGATGTGGCCGAGGAACTGCGTGACCACGCGCGAGCTGCCTTCCTTCGGCGTGTAGATCGAGTCGAGGCCCGGGCCGATCCAGTTGAACGGACGGAACAGCGTGAAGTTCAGGCCTTCCATCCCGTAGCCCCAGATCACGCGGTCCATCAGCTGCTTCGAGCACGCGTAGATCCAGCGCGGCTTGTTGATCGGGCCGTAGGTGAGGGCCGATGCATCCGGGTCGAACTGCTCGTCCGAGCACATGCCGTAGACCTCGGAGGTCGACGGGAACACGAGGTGCTTGCCGTACTTGACGGCCGAACGCACGATCGGCAGGTTCGCCTCGAAGTCGAGTTCGAACACGCGCAGCGGTTGCTGGACGTAGGTGGCGGGCGTCGCGATCGCGACGAGCGGCAGGATCACGTCGCACTTCTTCACGTGATACTCGACCCACTCCTTGTTGATCGTGATGTCGCCTTCGAAGAAATGCATCCGCTCGTGGTTGACGAGGTCGCCCAGCCGATCGGTCTGCATGTCCATGCCGAACACTTCCCAATCGGTGGTTTCAAGAATGCGCTTCGACAGGTGATGGCCGATGAAGCCGTTCACACCCAGGATCAGGACTTTTTTTGCTTTCATGAATGACGGGAAGAATGAATGAACTGCGCGAATTCCGCGGGCGTCACGACGGTTTCGCTGCCGTCGCGCTGCTGCCACAGCTCGAGAATGGATAGGGCGCGGCTGTCGCCGCAGACGCCGAATAGCGCATTATCGCTTACGTGCAGGCCGGGCGGCAAATCTGCCGCGGCGGCCGCCGCCGCGCTGCCGGGCGCCGCAAGGCGCGCGCGTGCGATCACGAAACGCGAGCCGTCGACGTCCGTGAACGCGCCCGGATACGGGGGCGCGACCGCGCGCACCAGGTTGTAGACCTGCGCGGCCGGCTTCGACCAGTCGACGCGGCCGTCCTCGGGCTTGCGCCCGCCGTAGTAGCTGCCGGTCGAGAGATCGTTCGGCAGGTGCGGCGCCTCGCCCGCGAGCAGCGCGGGCAGCACGCGCCAGAGCGTCTGCTCGGCCGCTACCGTGACCTTGTCGAACACCTGCGTGGCCGTGTCGTCCGGCAGGATCGGCACCGCGGTCTGGCCGATGATCGCGCCGGCGTCGGGTTTCGCCGCCATCTCGTGGAGCGTCGCGCCGGTTTCGGTTTCGCCGTTCAGCACCGCCCAGTTGGTCGGTACCCGACCCCGGTATTTCGGCAGCAGCGACCCGTGCATGTTGTACGCGCCCTTCGGCGCGATCGCGAGCAGGTCCACCGGCAGCATGTGGCGGTAGTAGAACGAGAAGATGAAGTCCGGCTGCGCGTCGGATACCGCGCGGCGCAGCGCCGGATCGGCGGGATCGGCCGGCGTGAGCACCGGAATGCCGTGCTCGGCCGCGACGGATGCGACGCTGCCGAACCAGATGTTCTCGTTCGGGTTGTCCTCGTGCGTGACGACGAGCGCGACGTCGACGCCGCGCGCGAGCAGCACCTGCAGGCAGCGCACGCCGACGTTGTGATACGCGAAGACGACTGCGCGCGGCTTCATTGCGCGGTACCCGTGCGGTTTGCGCCGGCCGGCACTGGCGGCACGCCGTCGTGCTGCTCGAGCACGGCCTGGATCAGGTAGCGCGGCCGTGCACGCACCTGCTGGTAGATGCGGCCGACGTATTCGCCGAGCAGGCCGAGCGCGAAGATGATCACGCCGAGCAGGAAGAACGTGATGGCAAACAGCGTGAACACGCCTTGCACTTCCGCGCCGACGATGAAGCGTCGCACGAGCAGCAGCACGAACAGCGCGGCGGAGCCGAGCGACAGGATCACGCCGATGAACGACAGCCATTGCAGCGGCACGACCGAGAAGCCCGTCACGAGGTCGAAGTTCAGCCGGATCAGGCTGTACAGCGAGTACTTCGACTCGCCGGCGAAGCGCTCCTCGTGCGCAACCTCGATTTCGGTCGGTTTCTGCGCGAACGTGTACGCGAGTGCGGGGATGAACGTGTTGACTTCGCCGCACACGTTGATCGTGTCGATGATGCGGCGGCTGTATGCGCGCAGCATGCAGCCCTGGTCGGTCATCTTGATGCGCGTGATGCGCTCGCGCAGGCGGTTCATCATCTGCGACGCCTTGCGCCGCCACAGGCTGTCCTGGCGCTGCTTGCGGATCGAGCCGACGTAGTCGTAGCCCTCGCGCATCTTCGCGATCAGCTTGCCGATTTCCTCGGGCGGGTTCTGCAGGTCGGCGTCGAGCGTGATGACGATCTCGCCGCGCGATTGCGCGAAGCCGGCGAGGATCGCCATGTGCTGGCCGTAGTTGCCGTTGAGCAGCACGATGCGCGTCGTGTCGGGACGTACGTGGAACTGATCGGCGAGCATCGCGGCCGAGCGGTCGCGGCTGCCGTCGTTGATCAGGATCACTTCGTATGACGTGTCGAGTGCGTCGAGCGCCGGATACAGCCGCGCGAACAGCGCAGCGAGGCCGTCTTCCTCGTTGTACACGGGGATGATGACCGATACTTCGGGCCGGCCGGCGTCCAGGTGCCCGGCGGCCGGGTGCCCGGCGCGTGCTTCAAGGTGACTCATGTACGCTTATTTTCCGTATTGTTCGCAAATCTGGTTGATGGCGTCGACCACGCGACGCACGTCGCCTTCCGTCATCTGCGTGAAGAGCGGCAGCGTGACGGTCGACGCGCCATACCGTTCGGCGTGGGGGAACATGCCCTCCTTGAAGCCGCGCGCACGGTACAGCGTGAAAAGATGGATCGCCGGGTAGTGGATACCCGTGCCGATGCCGCGTTCCTTCATCTGCGCCATGAACTCGGCGCGGGTGATCGTCAGGCGCTCGAGCGGCAGCGTGATCAGGAACATGTGCCAGTTGCCGTTCTCGAATTCGGCGATCGGCAAGCCGACGCCGAGTTTCACGGCTGCACTGCCGTCGAATTCGGCGAAGTAGGCACGCGCAAGCGCGCGGCGCTGCGCGGTGAAGCGGTCGAGGTGCGGCAACTGGCCGAGGCCGACGCGCGCGGCAACGTCGGTCAGGTTGTACTTGCCGCCGAGCACGTCGCAGTCCATCCCGTCGAAGCCCGTGCGCGTGATGCCCTGCAGCCGGTACTTCTGCGCGAGCGTCGCTTCTTCCTCGTTGTTCAGCACGAGTGCGCCGCCTTCGATCGTCGTCAGGTTCTTGTTCGCGTGGAAGCTGAACGACACGATGTCGCCGATCGCGCCGATGCGCTTGCCGTTCCACGTCGAGCCGAATGCCTGCGCGGCATCCTCGATCACGCGCAGCTTGTGTGCGCGCGCAATGGCGTACAGGCGGTCCATGTCGACCGGCAGGCCGGACAGGAACACGGGGATGATCGCCTTCGTGCGCGGCGTGATCGCCTGCTCGAGCTTGTCGAGGTCGATGTTGCGCGTGACGGGATCGATGTCGGCGAACACGGGCGTCGCGCCCGTCTCGAGGATCACGTTGCTGGTCGAGACCCACGACGCCGGCGTCGTGATCACTTCGTCGCCGGGGCCGACGCCCGCGATGCGCAGGCCGATCTCCAGCGTGCAGGTGCCCGAATTGAACGCGCGGACCGGACGGCCGCCGCAGTACTCGGACAGCGCCGCTTCGAATTTCTGGCTCTGCGGGCCGGTGGTGATCCAGCCCGAGCGCAGCACGTCGACGACGCCCTGGATGGTTTCCTCATCGATCTCGGGGCGGGTGAACGGCAGAAACGGAGCGGTAGTCTGGCTCATGTACGCTTTGGCCTGTAATGGCGTGTAATAAAAGGGTCGGGCGATCCCGGCCGAAACCGGCATTAAACACCGGTTGGCGGAATCGCACCGTGATTTTTTGTAGGCAGACGCTTAATGCGCGCGGCGGGCATGCTCAGCTTCGCGCGAGCACCAGCACGCCGATCAGGATGATGCCGATGCCGACCAGCCGCTGGACCGACAGCACTTCGCCGAACAGGTACCAGGCCGCGAATGCGTTGACGACGTAGCCGAGCGACAGCATCGGGTACGCGATCGACACGTCGACCCGCGACAGCCCGACGATCCAGACCACGACGCTCAGCACGTAGCAGCCGAGGCCGCCGATGATCGGCAATTGGGTCGCGATCTTCAGGCCGACCGGGATGATGTTCGCACGGCTGAATTCGAAGTGTCCAACGGCGTTGACGCCGGCTTTCAGCAGAAGTTGCGCACAGGCGTTGAGCATCACGCCGGTGATGATGCAGACGAACGAAACGGGATTCATGCAGCGGGCGTCCTTACGATTGCGGTTTCTCGACGATCACGCGGCGGTTGTCGCGTGCAATCACGCGCATCGGCACGCCTTGCGTGACCAGGGTGTCGTACAGGCCGGGCGGCATGATCGCGAGCGCATGGGTTTCCTGCTTCCAGCGCGTGATCCACTCGTCGACGGTCGGAATCCACTTGTTCGGCTCCATCGAGATCCCGAACGCGAGCTCGTCCTGGCGCTGGACCATGATCGTCGTGTGGCCCATGTAGAACGGGAACGTGTGATCGAGCATCTCGATCGAGTAGAACGGCGTGTCGGCCGGCAGTTTCGCCAGTTCGGCGCGCACGGTGGGCGCGAGCAGCGCGCCCGAGCTGTAGCGGCCGAATTCGTCGTGACCGGTGCCGCCGATCGTGCCGAACGCGAGCCACGCGGCGCCGAAGGCGGCGAGCGCGGCGGCCACGCCCGCGCGGCGGTTCAGCCATGCGGCCGCGAGCGTCAGCACGGCCGCGACCGCGAGGCCCGCGTACAGCCACATCTGGAACGCGCGGTACAGCGCGTTCGGCGTGCGGGCATCGCCCTGGTACGCAAGGAAGATGATCCCGAACGCCGCGACGACGAGGAACACGAGGTAGCCGAGCAGGTGGCGGCGGAACCGGTCGGCGCTCATCAGCGGCAGGTACGCGCCGATGATCAGCGCGAGCGCCGGCGCGACCGGCAGCACGTACGAGATCAGCTTCGAATGCGACGCGCTGAAGAACAGGAAGATGAATGCGCTCCAGATCAGCAGCACGAGCATCGGCGAGAAGCCGTTCGGCTGGCGCGGCATCCGCAGCGCATGGCGGATGCTCTGCCACGCGACCGACAGCCACGGCAGGAAGCCGACCAGCAGCACGGGCACGAAGTAGTAAAGCGGGCCCGGGCGGTTCTGTTCCGGGGTCAGGTACCGGCGGAACTGCTGGACGATGAAGAAGAAGTTGAAGAACTCAGGGTTGCGCTGCTGGACGAGCACGAACCACGGCGTGACGATCGCGAAGAAGATCACGAGGCCGCTCACCAGGTACAGGCGCTTCCACAGCGCCCAGTCGCGTGCGATCAGCGTATAGAGCACGAGCACGGCGCCGGGCAGGATCAGGCCGACGAGGCCCTTCGACAGCACCGCGAACGCCATCGCGGCCCAGCACGCCCACATCCAGCCGCGTGCCGCGGCCGGGCGCAGCCCGGGTCGCTGCGCGAGCAGCAGCGAGCACAGCGACAGCGACATCCAGAACGCGAGCCCCATGTCGAGCGCGTTGAAGTGGCCCATCAGGTTCCAGTACGGCGCCGACGCGAGCACGACGGCGGCGAGGAAGCCAGACAGCGGGTTGAACAGGCGCGCACCGGTGTAGCCGACCAGCAGGATGCCTGCGAAGCTCGCGATGGCCGTGTAGAGGCGCGCCTGCCATTCGCCGATGCCGAACCACGCGAACGTGAGCGCATTCAGCCAGGTCTGCAGCGGCGGCTTCTCGAAATACTTGTAGCCGTTGTAGCGCGGCGTGATCCAGTCGCCGGTGACGAACATCTCGCGCGCCATTTCCGCATAGCGGCCTTCGTCGCTCGGGATCAGGTGGCGCAGCCCGAGCGGCGCGAACCAGACGATCGCGAGTGCGACGACGAGGAGGACGAGCGTGATGCGATTGAGCGGTAGCCTCGACGGCGTATCGTTCATGGATTTTCAGCCTGTTGGTTATTGTGACGGGCCGCCGGCGGGTTGCGCCGGGGGCGGGCGGCCTGGCCGGGCCGATCCGGGGGATCGACCCGCTGCGCCGGCCCGAGTTTTACCGCATCCGGGATTAACGTTCAATTAAGAGCGCGGCGGCGACTTTGCGGCCTTCGGCCATCAGGATGTTGTAGGTGCGGCAGGCAGCCTGGAAATCCATCGTCTCGACGCCGATCCGCTTCGCCGTGAGCGCCGCGACGAGCCGCGGGTGCGGGAAGCGCAGCCGCGCGCCGCTGCCGAAGATCACGAGTTCGGGTGTCGGGTCGAGCAGCATCGCGAAATGCTCGGGCGCGAGCGCGTCGAACGACGACACGGGCCAGGCCCGGACCGGCGCGCCGGGCAGCACGATGACGCTCGTTTCATGGCGTTCGAGATTGACGTCGACATAATCGGGGCCGTAGCCGGTGACGGTGTTGAGCGCGCCGCTCGTGTCCTGGTGCAGTTTCAAATCGGTATTCCGCGGTTCCGTAGGGGAATGTATCGCAGGGCCACACGGGCCCGGATGGCCGGTTTCGCTTGCCCGAGCGCGCGGGACGCCTGACGGCGCGGGCCCGGCGCGGCTATGGTGCATTGCGAAAGTCAGCCAAAATCCGCTAAATTATAACTTTTTGGTCGCCCCCGGGCGCCACTTGCGTCGCGCGTCGCCACAAGCCGCGCCCGACCGCCCGCTTTTTCCCAGTCTAGACAGCGCGCACAGACCGGCCGCTTTCCAGTTTTGATCCCGTCCCCCCGGCCGCAAGGCCAACCCAGGAACCGTGTCGTCGTGAAACCGATTCAGAAGTCGAACAAGCTGCTCAACGTCTGCTACGACATCCGTGGCCCGGTGCTCGAGCACGCGAAGCGCCTCGAGGAAGAAGGCCACCGCATCATCAAGCTGAACATCGGCAATCTCGCGCCGTTCGGTTTCGACGCGCCGGACGAGATCATCCAGGACATGATCCGCAACCTGCCGACGTCGTCCGGCTATTCGGATTCGAAGGGCGTGTTCTCGGCGCGCAAGGCCGTGATGCACTACACGCAGGAAAAGGGCGTCGTGGGCGTCGGCCTCGACGACATCTACATCGGCAACGGCGCGTCCGAGCTGATCGTGATGGCGACCCAGGCGCTGCTGAACGACGGCGACGAAGTGCTGCTGCCCGCGCCCGACTACCCGCTGTGGACGGCGGCGGTCAGCCTGTCGGGCGGCACGCCGGTGCATTACATCTGCGACGAGCAGAACGCGTGGATGCCCGATCTCGACGACATCCGCCGCAAGATCACGCCGAACACGAAGGCGATCGTCGTGATCAACCCGAACAACCCGACGGGCGCGCTTTATTCGGACGAATTGCTGCTCGAGCTGCTCGAGCTCGCGCGCCAGCACGGGCTGATCGTGTTCGCCGACGAGGTGTACGACAAGATCGTCTACGACGGCCTCGAGCACACCGCGCTGGGTTCGCTGTCCGAGGACGTGATCACCGTCACGTTCAACAGCCTGTCGAAGAGCTATCGGTCGTGCGGCTACCGCGCGGGCTGGATGGCCGTGTCGGGCCTCGGCGGCGACAACCGCCGGCACGCGAAGGATTATCTCGAAGGGCTCGGCATCCTGTCGTCGATGCGCCTGTGCGCGAACGTGCCCGGGCAGTTCGCGATCCAGACGGCGCTCGGCGGCTACCAGAGCATCAACGAGCTGATCGTGCCGAGCGGGCGCCTGTACAAGCAGCGCGAACTCGCGTACGACATGCTCACGTCGATCCCGGGCGTGACCTGCGTGAAGCCGCAGGCCGCGCTGTACATGTTCCCGCGCCTCGACCCGAAGCTTTATCCGATCCAGAACGACCAGCAGTTCATTCTCGACCTGCTGCTCGAGGAGCGGGTATTGCTCGTACAGGGCACGGGCTTCAACTGGACGACGCCGGATCACTTCCGCGTGGTCTTCCTGCCGAACCTCGACGACCTGACCGATTCGATCAACCGGATCGCACGCTTCCTCGACGGCTACCGCAAGCGCCATTCGGCCTGAGCGGCAGGACCCCACGGAATTCACTACTTCTTACTCATCGATCACACGCAGCATGGAACCGATCAAAGTTGGCCTGTTGGGCTTCGGCACGGTGGGCAGCGGCACCTTCACGGTGCTGGGCCGCAACCAGGAAGAAATCAAGCGACGCGCGGGGCGCGGCATCGAGGTGACGCGCATTGCGGTGCGCAACCCGGCCAAGGCGCTGGCTGCGCTCGGCGGCGACGCCGGCGCCGCGCAGATCACCGACGATTTCAACGCAGTCGTCGATGATCCGTCGATCGCGATCATCGCCGAGATGATCGGCGGCACGGGCATCGCACGCGAGCTCGTGCTGCGCGCGATCGCGAACGGCAAGCACGTCGTGACGGCCAACAAGGCGCTGCTCGCGGTGCACGGAACCGAGATCTTCGAGGCGGCGCGCGCGAAGGGCGTGATGGTCGCGTTCGAGGCGGCCGTCGCCGGCGGCATCCCGATCATCAAGGCGCTGCGCGAAGGCCTGACCGCGAACCGCATCCAGTACATCGCGGGCATCATCAACGGCACGACCAACTACATCCTGTCGGAAATGCGCGATCGCGGGCTCGACTTCGCGACCGCGCTGAAGGCCGCGCAGGAGCTCGGCTACGCGGAAGCCGATCCGACCTTCGACATCGAAGGCGTCGACGCCGCGCACAAGGCGACGATCATGAGCGCGATCGCGTTCGGCGTGCCGGTGCAGTTCGACCGCGCGTACGTCGAGGGCATCAGCAAGCTCGACGCGACCGACATCCGCTACGCGGAAGAACTCGGCTACCGGATCAAGCTGCTCGGCATCACGCGCCGCGCCGAAAACGGCATCGAGCTGCGCGTGCATCCGACGCTGATCCCGGAGAAGCGCCTGCTCGCGAACGTCGAAGGCGCGATGAACGCGGTCGTCGTGCACGGCGACGCGGTCGGCACGACGCTGTACTACGGCAAGGGCGCGGGCGCGGAGCCGACCGCATCGGCCGTGGTCGCGGATCTCGTCGACGTCACGCGCCTGCACACGGCGGACCCCGAGCATCGCGTGCCGCATCTCGCGTTCCAGCCGGACAGCCTCTCGAACACGCCGATCCTGCCGATCGAGGAAGTGACGAGCGGCTATTACCTGCGCCTGCGCGTTGCCGATCAAACCGGCGTGCTGGCCGCCATCACGCGCATCCTCGCCGAATCGGGCATCTCGATCGACGCGCTGCTGCAGAAGGAGTCGGAGCAGGTCGACGGTGCGAACGGCGAAACCGACATCATCCTGATCACGCACGAAACGGTCGAGAAGAACGTGAATGCGGCGATCGCGCAGATCGAGAGCCTCGCGACGGTGGTATCGAAGGTGACGAAGCTGCGCATGGAAGCGCTGAACTGAGCTGAGGACGACATGAACTACATCTCCACGCGCGGCGCCGGCATCGGCGAGCGCCACACGTTCTCCGACATCCTGCTCGGCGGTCTCGCGAAGGACGGCGGGCTCTACCTGCCGGCCGAGTATCCGACGGTGTCCGCCGACGAGCTCGCACGCTGGCGCACGCTGTCGTACGCGGATCTCGCGTTCGAGATCCTGTCGAAGTTCTGCGACGACGTGCCGGCCGACGACCTGCGCGCGATTACGCGCCGCACGTACACGGCCGACGTGTACCGCAACACGCGCCATGGCGAGAACGCGTCCGACATCACGCCGCTGAAGACGCTCGGTACCGAGAACGGCGCGCCGCTCTCGCTGCTCGAACTGTCGAACGGCCCGACGCTCGCGTTCAAGGACATGGCGATGCAGTTGCTCGGTAACCTGTTCGAGTACACGCTCGCGAAGCACGGGCAGACGCTGAACATTCTCGGCGCGACGTCCGGCGACACGGGCAGCGCGGCCGAATACGCGATGCGCGGCAAGGCCGGTGTGCGCGTGTTCATGCTGTCGCCGCACAAGAAGATGAGCGCGTTCCAGACGGCCCAGATGTTCAGCCTGCAGGATCCGAACATCTTCAACCTCGCGGTCGAAGGCGTGTTCGACGATTGCCAGGACATCGTGAAGGCCGTGTCGAACGATCACGCGTTCAAGGCGCAGCAGAAGATCGGCACGGTCAACTCGATCAACTGGGCACGCGTCGTCGCGCAGGTCGTGTACTACTTCAAGGGCTATTTCGCCGCCACTCGGTCGAATGACGAGCGCGTGTCGTTCACGGTGCCGTCGGGCAACTTCGGCAACGTCTGCGCCGGCCACATCGCGCGGATGATGGGGCTGCCGATCGCGAAGCTCGTGGTCGCGACCAACGAGAACGACGTGCTCGACGAGTTCTTCCGCACGGGCGCGTATCGCGTGCGCAGCGCCGAGAACACCTATCACACGAGCAGCCCGAGCATGGACATCTCGAAGGCGTCGAACTTCGAGCGTTTCGTGTTCGACCTGCTCGGCCGCGACCCGGCGCGCGTGATGCAGCTGTTCCGCGACGTCGAGGAGAAGGGCGGTTTCGATCTCGCGGCGAGCGGCGATTTCTCGCGCGTTGCCGAATTCGGTTTCGTGTCGGGCCGCAGCAGCCACACGGACCGCATCGCGACGATCCGCGATGTGTTCTCGCGCTACGACACGATGATCGATACGCATACCGCCGACGGCGTGAAGGTCGCGCGCGAGCATCTCGATGCGGGCGTACCGATGGTCGTGCTCGAGACGGCGCAGCCGATCAAGTTCGGCGAGACGATCCGCGAAGCACTCGATCGTGAAGCCGAGCGGCCGGCCGCGTTCGACGGGCTCGAGGCGCTGCCGCAGCGTTTCGAGGTCGTGAAGGCCGATGCGCAGCAGGTGAAGGACTTCATCGCCGCCCATACGGGCGCATGACGCACGGCCGGGCCTGCGGGCCCGGTTGCGCAGGGACGGCCGGAATGCCGATTCGTCGAACGGATCGGGGTTCCGGCCGTTTCGTTTGGCAGCTGCCAAGCGGCGGTCGTCACAACGCGTACGAAACAAGTGTCAGACCGGCGCGTTCGCGCGAATCACAGTTTCCGCATGTCGGCCATATCGCGCGCCCGCGCGACGGCGTCGCTACAATGACGTATTGAATCCAACGATCCCCGATTCCATCGATGTCGAACCCGAATCCCGCGGCGCCGCGCGCGCCGATGCTGTCGACCGCCGAGGCGCTCGCCGCGCTGCTCGATGCCGCGAAGCCGTTGCCCGGCGCCGAAACCGTCGCCACGCTCGACGCGCTCGGCCGTGTGCTGACGGCCGACGTGAGCTCGCCGCTCGACGTGCCGCCGATGCATACGAGCGCGATGGACGGCTATGCGGTGCGAGTCGCCGACCTGCTGCATGGCGAGCGGCGCTTGCCGGTCTCGCAGCGCATTCCGGCCGGTCATCCGGCCGCGCCGCTCACAGCCGGCACGGCCGCGCGGATCTTCACCGGCGCGACGGTGCCGCCCGGCGCCGACGCCGTCGTGATGCAGGAACAGGCGTCGGCCGACGGCGATGCGGTCGAGATCCTGCACACGCCGAAGGCCGGCGAATGGATCACCGCGCAGGGCGCGGATATCCGGCAGGGCTCGGTGATCCTGCCGGCCGGCACGCGGCTCACGCCGCAGGCGCTCGGCCTGGCCGCGTCGGTCGGCTGCGCGCAGCTGTCGGTGGCGCGGCGGATTCGCGTCGCGGTGTTCTTCACCGGCGACGAACTGACGATGCCGGGCGAGCCGTTGAAGCCCGGCGCGATCTACAACTCGAACCGGTTCACGCTGCGCGGGCTGCTGGAGCGGCTCGGCTGCCACGTGACCGACTACGGGATCGTGCCCGATTCGCTCGCCGCGACGCGCGACACGCTGCGCGAGGCCGCCCGCGATCACGACGTGATCCTGACGAGCGGCGGCGTGTCGGTCGGCGACGAGGATCACGTGAAGCCGGCCGTCGAGGCCGAAGGGCGGCTCGCGCTGTGGCAGATCGCGATGAAGCCCGGCAAGCCGCTCGCGTACGGCGCGGTGCGCCGCGGCGACGATCGCCCCGATGCACACTTCATCGGGCTGCCCGGCAACCCGGTGTCGAGCTTCGTCACGTTTCTGCTGTTCGTGCGGCCGTTCCTGCTGCGCCTGTCCGGCGTGCGCGACGTCGCGCCGCGCGCGCTGTCGCTGCGTGCCGACTTTTCGCAACACAAGGGCGACCGGCGCAACGAATTCCTGCGTGCGCGGATCAACGCGGCCGGCGGCCTCGACCTGTTCCCGAACCAGAGTTCGGCGGTGCTGACGTCGACGGTGTGGGGCGACGGCCTCATCGACAATCCGCCGCAGCACGCGATCAGCGCCGGCGAGACCGTGCGTTTCATTCCGTTTTCCGAACTGCTGTCGTAACGCGACGGCTTCCCGAACCATGAAGATTCAACTGAAATTTTTTGCCAGCGTGCGCGAGGCACTGGGCGTCGCCGACGAGCAGGCCGACGTGCCGGACGGCGTCACGACCGTGGGCGACGTGCGCGCGTGGCTGCGCGTGCGCGGCGGTGCGTGGGCCGAGACACTCGCGGAAGGGCGCGCACTGCGCATGGCGTGCAATCACGAGATGACCGATCCCGACACGCGGCTGACCGAAGGCTGCGAAGTCGCGTTCTTTCCGCCGGTCACGGGCGGTTGAGGCACCGGCAATGGCAACGGTACGAATCCAGACCGACGACTTCGACCTGAACGCCGAGGTCGCGGCATTGCGTGCGCGCAACCCGAAGATCGGCGCGGTCGCGTGCTTCGTCGGCACGGTGCGCGACCTGAACGAAGGCGATTCGGTTGCGGCGATGGAGCTCGAGCACTATCCGGGGATGACCGAGAAGGCGCTCGAGAAGATTGCCGCCGAGGCCGGCCGGCGCTGGCCGGGCATCGACGTCGCGATCGTGCATCGCGTCGGCAAGCTCCTGCCGCTCGACCAGATCGTGATGGTCGCCACGGTGGCGTCGCACCGCGGCGATGCGTTCGCGTCGTGCGAGTTCGTGATGGACTACCTGAAGACCGAAGCGCCGTTCTGGAAGAAGGAAACCACGCCGGATGGCGAGCGCTGGGTCGATGCGCGCAGCACCGACGATGCCGCGCTCGCGCGCTGGGGCATCGAATCGGGCAATACGCGGCGCTGAGCGTGGCGCCAGGGTAGTGTGGCGCGATGCCGCATGCGCGCAAGTGTCGCGCGCGCCGGTTGCCCGTTACGCGTCCGGATCGCTGCTGCGCCCGATGATCTTCGTCGGAAACGGCTCGCCGCGGGCACGCGACGGCAACGCGTGCGGATCGTCACCCGCATCCCGACGGCGCGGCGCGATCGCGTCGAGCAGCGCCTGCTGCTCGGGCGGAATCTGGTAGTCCCAGCCGAACCGGCTCAACTGGAGGCTCTGCGCGATGCGCAGTGCCGGCTCCATGAAGCGGATCGCCGCGGGCGGCGCGTAGCGCGTCTCCACGGTCTTCAGGAACAGCGACAGCCAGCGGCTGAAATGGGCGGGCTCGATCCCGTCGAGCGGCTGGTGCGCCTGCTGCACGTTGCCGCGATAGCCCTTGGTGCCGAGCACGAGGCTCGACCAGAACGTGACCATCTTCGGCAGGTGGTCGTCCCAGCGGCCGGCCAGCTTCGCGTCGAACACCGGCCCGAGCAGCGGATCGGCGCGCACGCGGTCGTAGAACGCGTAGACGAGATCGCGGATGTTCTCTTCGGTCGGCTCGGTGTCGCGAGGGCGGGCCGGTGCGGTATCGGGCGAGGCGGGCAGGACGGTCATGGCAAAAGGGCCGGAGAAATAGGCAGCGACAGGGGCGGCGCGGGCATCGAGTAGGACGCCGGCCGAATTTTGACGCAAAATAGCGTCCAATACCCCTGAAAAACGTGTAAGTGTCACGCATCTTATTGCGCGCGCGCCATCCCGGCAACCCGGAGCCGCGGAGCAGGGCCGTAAATCGGCCCCGCGCGCATCCCGATCGGCCCGGCTCACGTAATCGGGGCACGATCGATCTTTTCCGTATTCGCCCATGAGACTCACCGACTACACCGACTATTCGCTGCGCGTGATGCTGTACCTTGCCGTGCGCGGCGAGGGGCTCGCTACGATCCAGGAGATCTCGGACGCCTACGGCATCTCAAAGAACCATCTGATGAAAGTCGTGCAGCAGCTCGGCGAACTGGGGTGGGTCGATACCGTCCGCGGTCGCAATGGCGGGCTGCGGCTGTTCCCCGAATCGCTGCAACTGACCGTCAGCCAGGTCGTGCGTGCGACCGAGAGCGACTTCGCGCTGGTCGGCTGCTTCTCGGCCGACGGCGAATCGCGCGGCTGCGTGATCGAGCCGCAATGCCGGTTGAAGGGCGTGCTGGCGGCCGCGCGCGATGCATTCTTCGCCGAACTCGACCGTCACACGCTCGGCGAACTGGTCGAACCCGCTTCGCCGCTCGCCGCGTTGCTCGGCATCCACCCGGTCGTGCGCCTGCGCGCCGAGCCTTTGCCGGAAGACGCACCTGCGTCCGTCGAGCCGCCGTCGACGGCCGGCTGATACGCGCTCGCCGCGCTTCTCGATCCGGCCATGGTCCGTCCCGGGGCCGCTTCAAGGATATTCATCGATTTTTGCGCTGAATCAACCCGAATTTCGCTTGAAAGCCGCATGACCATCCTCATCTTGGTGTTAATCGAAAATTGGAGGTCTCGACTAAATGAGAATCGACAAGCTCACCACCAAGTTCCAGGAAGCACTCGCGGACGCGCAAAGCCTCGCGGCAGGCCGCGACAATCAATACATCGAACCCGTTCACGTTCTCGCCGCGCTGGTCGCGCAGCAGGACGGTTCCGCCCGCTCGCTGATGTCGCGCGCGGGCGTTCACATTCAGGCGCTGCAAGGCGCGCTGAACGAGGCCATTTCGCGCCTGCCGCAAGTGACGGGCACGGGCGGCGACATCCAGATCGGCCGTGAACTGGCCGGGCTGCTGAACCAGGCCGACAAGGAAGCGCAGAAGCTCAACGACACGTTCATCGCGAGCGAGATGTTCCTGCTCGCCGTGTCCGACGACAAGGGCGACGCCGGCAAGCTCGCCCGCCAGCACGGCCTCACGCGCAAGGCGCTCGAAGCCGCGATCGCCGCGGTGCGCGGCGGCTCGCAGGTGCACAGCCAGGACGCGGAAAGCCAGCGCGAGGCGCTGAAGAAATACACGGTCGACCTGACCGAGCGCGCCCGTGCGGGCAAGCTCGATCCGGTGATCGGCCGCGACGACGAAATCCGCCGTTCGATCCAGATCCTGCAGCGCCGCACCAAGAACAACCCGGTGCTGATCGGCGAGCCGGGCGTCGGCAAGACGGCGATCGTCGAAGGGCTCGCGCAGCGGATCGTCAACGGCGAAGTGCCCGAGACGCTGAAGGGCAAGCGCGTGCTGTCGCTCGACATGGCCGCACTGCTCGCCGGCGCGAAGTATCGCGGCGAATTCGAGGAGCGCCTGAAGGCGGTGCTCAACGACATCGCGAAGGACGAGGGCCAGACGATCGTCTTCATCGACGAAATCCACACGATGGTCGGCGCGGGCAAGGCCGAAGGCGCGATGGATGCGGGCAACATGCTGAAGCCGGCGCTGTCGCGCGGCGAGCTGCACTGCATCGGCGCGACCACGCTCGACGAATACCGCAAGTACATCGAGAAGGATGCCGCGCTCGAGCGCCGCTTCCAGAAGGTGCTCGTCGACGAGCCGAGCGTCGAGGCGACGATCGCGATCCTGCGCGGGCTGCAGGAGAAGTACGAACTGCACCACGGCGTCGACATCACCGACCCGGCGATCGTCGCCGCGGCCGAGCTGTCGCACCGCTACATCACCGACCGCTTCTTGCCGGACAAGGCCATCGACCTGATCGACGAAGCCGCTTCGAAGATCAAGATGGAAATCGATTCGAAGCCCGAAGAGATGGACAAGCTCGACCGTCGTCTGATCCAGCTGAAGATCGAGCGCGAAGCCGTGAAGAAGGAGCAGGACGAAGCGTCGCAGAAGCGCCTGCAGCTGATCGAGGAAGAGATCGAGCGTCTCGGCCGCGAATATGCGGACCTCGAGGAAATCTGGACCGCCGAGAAGGCCGCGGTGCAGGGCAGCGCGCAGCTGAAGGAAGAGATCGAGAAGGTGCGTGCGGACATCGCGCGCCTGCAGCGTGAAGGCAAGCTGGAGAAGGTCGCCGAGCTGCAGTACGGCAAGCTGCCGCAGCTCGAGGCGCAGCTGAAGCAGGTCACGCAGGCCGAAGAGCAGGAGCAGCACAACCCGACGCGGCCGCGCCTGCTGCGCACGCAGGTCGGCGCCGAGGAGATCGCGGAAGTCGTGTCGCGTTCGACCGGGATCCCGGTGTCGCGGATGATGCAGGGCGAACGCGAGAAGCTGCTGCACATCGAGGAAAAGCTGCACGAGCGCGTGGTCGGCCAGGACGAGGCGATCAGCGCGGTGGCCGATGCGATCCGTCGTTCGCGCGCCGGTCTCGCCGATCCGAACCGTCCGTACGGCTCGTTCCTGTTCCTCGGCCCGACCGGTGTCGGCAAGACCGAGCTGTGCAAGGCGCTGGCGTCGTTCCTGTTCGATTCGGAAGAGCACCTGATCCGCATCGACATGAGCGAGTTCATGGAGAAGCACAGCGTCGCGCGGCTGATCGGCGCGCCGCCGGGCTATGTCGGCTACGAGGAAGGCGGTTACCTGACGGAAGCCGTGCGCCGCAAGCCGTACAGCGTGATCCTGCTCGACGAGATCGAGAAGGCGCATCCGGACGTGTTCAACGTGCTGCTGCAGGTGCTCGACGACGGCCGCATGACGGACGGGCAGGGGCGCACGGTCGACTTCAAGAACACGGTGATCGTGATGACGTCGAACCTCGGCTCGCAGGTCATCCAGGCGATGACGGGTGCGCCGCAGGAAGAGATCAAGGACGCCGTGTGGCTCGAGGTGAAGCAGCATTTCCGCCCCGAGTTCCTGAACCGGATCGACGACGTCGTCGTGTTCCATGCGCTCGACCGCAGCAACATCGAGTCGATCGCGAAGATCCAGCTCGCACGCCTGCACGACCGGCTCGCGAAGCTCGACATGGCGCTCGACGTGTCGCCGGCGGCGCTCGAACAGATCGCGAAGGTCGGTTACGACCCGGTGTTCGGTGCGCGGCCGCTGAAGCGCGCGATCCAGCAGGAGATCGAGAACCCGGTCGCGAAGCTGATCCTCGCGGGCCGCTTCGGTCCGAAGGACGTGATCCCGGTCGACGTCAACGACGGCCAGTTCGTGTTCGACCGCGTCGTTCACTGATCGCAGGCCTTCGGCCGCCGCCCGGTTCGCGCCGGGCGCGCAAAAACAAACACCCCGCCTCGGCGGGGTGTTTGCTTATGGAGCGTCGCAACGACGCAGCGCGTCAGCCCTGCTTGTTGCCGCCGAACATGCCGGCGATCTGCGACAGCGAGCCGAGCACGTTCGACGGGTCGACCTGTGCCTGGCCATCGGCCGGCACCGCGCCGTCCGGCGTCGCGTGGTTGACGACGTGCGGCAGCACTTGCGCGAGGACGGTCGAGGCCATCGACGGATCGACACCGAACTTGCTCGCGAGCGCACCGATCGCGTCCGAGCCGAGCACGTTCTGCAGGGTGTCCGGCGAGATCGGCTGGTTCTGGCCGGTGCCGACCCACGAGCCGATGATGTCACCGGCGCCGCCGGCCTTGAACTTCTCGATCAGGCCATTCAGGCCGCCCGGCTGGTTGTTGATGAATTCGAGCGCGGTCGTGATCAGCGCGCTTTGCGAGTTGCCGCCGGCCTGGCCGCCGAGCAGACCGCCAACGATGTCGAGGAGACCCATGGTTCTTTACCTTTACCGATAAGGGCGCCACGCCGTGGGCGCCCGTTGAACGAATGCCGCGCGCACGCCGTCGCGCGCGCGGCGCACATCAGGCGCCCGACGCCGCGGCGGCGGAGGCTGCCTTGTCCTTCTTGCTTTTCTTCTTCGAACCCTTCGTCGCTTTTGCCGACGACGCTGCGGCCGGTGCGCTCGCACCCGCATCGGCGGATGCCGCCGCTGCTGCGGCCGCTTTTTCCTTCTTCGTCATGCGCTTGGCCTTGGCCGGCTTCGCGGCCGCATCCGGTGCGCTTGCCGCCGGTGCCGGTGCGGTGGCCGTCGTGCCGGCCGTCGCGGTCGTGGACGTCGACGTCGACGCCGTGCCGGTCGACGTCGTGGCCGGCGTGGTGGCCGATGTCGTTGCGGCCGGCTTCGACAGCTTCACGCCCTTCGGCGGCGTCGACGCGCCGCCGATCGTCAGGCCGTTTTCCTCGAGATGCCCGACCGACTTCGTGCCGAGGCCCTTGACGCGGTTCGCGAGATCGTCCGCGTCCTTGAACGGGCCGTTCTTGGTGCGTTCGTCGATGATCGCCTTCGACTTCACGGGCCCGAGACCCTTCACGGATTCGAGCGCGGCCTGGTCAGCCGTGTTGACTTCGACGGCCGCGGCAAGGCCTGCGGCGAGCGACAGCGATAGCGCGACGAACAGCATCAGCAGCTTTTTCAGCATGGAAGGCTCCCTGGTTCTGACGGATGAATGGCTGTTGCAACGGACGGCGGGGTGACGCCCGGCCGGGCGTCGCCGTTAAGCATAGGACAAATGCGTGCCCTTTTTAAGACAGGCTGAACGAATCTTGCTGAAGGCTTGCGGCGCTGTAAAGACCAAACCTGCGCCGGGCGGCGGTTTTGACCATTCTTTACGGTGTCGCCGGGGTGTCGCCGTGGGTGTCACTGACAATCGTTGCACTGGCTGTTCGACAGGGCTTGACTTAGAGTGAACTCTAACTCCTAACCTTGTTCCTGCCATGTCGAAAACCGTCACCCAATCTTCCTCCACCGGCCCGCTGACGATCGGCCAGGTCGCCGAAATGACCGGCCTGTCGACGCATACGCTGCGGTACTACGAGCAGGCCGGCCTGCTGCGCGCGATTTCGCGCACGGCGGCCGGGCACCGGCTCTATGCACCGGCCGACCTTGACTGGCTGGCCTTCGTGATGCGCCTGAAGGCGACCGGCATGCCGATCGCGCAGATGCAGGCGTTCGCGGCGCTGCGCGCGCAAGGCGAGTCGACCTTCGGTACGCGGCGCAGCCTGCTGGTCGAGCATCGCGACGCGGTGCGTGCGCATATCGCGGAGCTGCAGGCGAGCCTCGACGTGATCAGCGACAAGATCGCGTACTACGAGGCTCAGGAGCGGGATACGGCGCGACGGGCGAAACCTTCTCACTCTCTATCGGAACAGGACGGACACAATGGAACGACTCGTTGAAGATCGCTACACGCGCGGCTGGAACAAACTGAAGGAAATCGACGGCGAAGTGGGCGAACGCGTGATCGCGGCGCTCGCGCCGATCGCGCCGGACTTCGGGCGGCTCCTGGTCGAATTCGGTTTCGGCGACATCTACAGCCGGCCGCAGCTCGACCTGAAAGCGCGCGAGATCGCGACGATCGCGGCGCTGGCCGCGCTCGGCAACGCGCAGCCGCAACTCAAAGTGCATATCGAGGCCGCGTTGAACGTCGGCTGCACGCGCGACGAGATCGTCGAGGTGTTCATGCAGATGGCCGTCTACGCGGGTTTTCCGGCCGCGCTCAACGCGCTGTTCGCCGCGCACGAGGTGTTTATGCGGCGCGATGAAATCGAAGCGGCCAGCAAGTCGGGTGACACCGCGAACGCGCGTGAAGCGGCGGCGCATGCGTCATGAGTGGTAGACGCGCCGGCGGCGTGTCACGCGCGGTGCGGCGCGACGATCCGGTGCTTCGCGATGCGCCGGTACAGCGTCGCGCGCGAGATGCCGAGCGCCTGCGCGGCCGCGTCGGGCCGCCAGCGATGCGCGGTGAGCGCCGCGACGATGCGGCCGCGTTCGTCGTCGGGCAGCGTGCCGGGTAGGACGCCGCCGAGTTGCGTGGCGATCTCGGCCGGCAGGTCATGTCGCGTCACGCGCGCGGCGTCGCACACCGCGCACGCATAGCGCAGCACGTTGCGCAATTGCCGCACGTTGCCGGGCCACGGATACGCGGCGAGCTGGTCGGCGAGCGTCGCATCGAGCGTCAGCACGTGGCCGGTGGCCTGCGCTTCCTCGGCGAACACGGCGGCGATCACGTCGCGCACGTCCGCGCGCTCGCGCAGCGGCGGCAGTTCGAACGTCGCGCCGCTCAGCCGGTAGTACAGATCCTCGCGAAACGTGCCGTCGGCCACCATCCGTGCGAGATCGCGGTGCGTCGCGCAGATCACGTCGAGATCGACGCGGACGGGCGTATCGCTGCCGAGCGGCACGACTTCGCCATCGGCGAGCACGCGCAACAGGCGCGTCTGCAGCGCGAGCGGCATGTCGCCGATTTCATCGAGGAACAGCGTGCCGCCGTCGGCGAGCGCGATCTTGCCGCGCGCGCCGTGCTTGCGTGCGCCGGTGAACGCGCCGGCCGCATAGCCGAACAGTTCGCTCTCGATCAGCGCCTCCGGCAGCGCGCCGCAGTTGACCGCGACGAACGGCCGCGTACGCCGTGCGCCGGCATCGTGGATCGCGCGTGCGAATACTTCCTTCCCCGCACCGGTTTCGCCGAGCACGAGAATCGGCAGCCGCTTGCTTGCGACACGCAGCGCGAGTTCGGCCTGCTGCGCGATATGCGCGTCGCTGCTTTGCAGGAACGGCGTCAGCGCGCCGACGTGGCGTTGCGCGCTTCCCGGGCGGCGCGAGGCCGTGCCGGGTTCGCGGCCGGTGCGCCGTAGCGGCGCACGCAGCCGCGCATAGAGCGGCGCGCCGGTCGCGCGCAGCCGCAGCGCGACGATCGCATCGAGCCGCGCGGCATCGCGCAGCGGCATCTCGGTCGCATCGAAGATCTCGTCGATATGGCGCGGTTCGCGCAGCGCCGGCAGTGCGTCGCGCGCCTGCCGGTTCGCGGCGACGATGTTGCCGCATTCGTCGAACGCGATCAGCCACTCGGGTTGCGCTTCGACGTAGTGACGATTCGGATGACCAAACAGGATCCAGTGCTGCGCGGTGCTGTGCACGAAGTAGCCGTCCTCGATCAGCGCCGCGCTCTGCCGCACGAGCTGATAGACGAGACGCTGGCTGTCGCGGCCGTCGGGCGAATGAACGGCCGACGCGTCGAGCACGCCGATCAGCTCGCCGCCGGGCGAAAAGATCGGCGCCGCGCTGCAGGTGAGCGTCGTGAACGCCGCACGAAAGTGATCGGTCTTGTGCACGGTGATCGGCGCGAGATCGGTCAGTACGTTCGCGACGCCACAGGTGCCTTCCTCGCTTTCCGACCAGCACGAGCCGATGTGCAGCCCCGCATGACGGAAGTCGTTGCGGCGCTCGCGGTCGATCCGGTAGTCGATCGTCACGCCGTGCGCGTCGGTCAGCATCACGCAGTAGTCGGCGACGCGGATCATCTCGTGCAGCCGCGTCAGGCACTGGCCCGACGCGCGCAGGAAGGCCTCCTCCTTGTCGCGCACTTCGCGGAGCTCGGCCGCGGTCAGCACGCGCGGGCCGATCGACGAAGCGGGGTCGAGGCTGTAACGCTCCAGGGACCGCTGCCACGACGACACGAGGCGCGTGGAGTCGGCCGGCGCGGGCAGGCGTCCGGCGAGCGCGCCGAGCACGCGGTCGGCGTGCTGGGCCTGGGGGACGGCGTAGGGCATGGTCGGCTCCGGTTCCGTACGGCGGGGATGCGATGTTCTTGTAGCACATCCCGTTCGACGGATCACATTGCATCGCAGCACGCGGCGGGCCTGAGACGTTCGTCTCACCGGTATCGCGGGCTGTCTCGTGTCGTTGAGACGCGTTCATGTGCGACAGGCGGAGATCGTCCGGCATGACGCGGCCTGCGCGGCGCCGCGATACCGCGGGGTTTGCGGGCGGAACGGTGCGCCTGCACCGGCGTCGCGGTGGTCGTTTGGTCGCATCGGCGATGTGAGACGAACAGGCCGAATTGCCGCACGCTCCGTCGTTCCAGCATCGAATCAGGGACACCTGCAGGCCGGCTGCTCCAGTACCCACAAGGGTTTCACGTTCATCGCACGCACGATGGCACGCTGCTTGCAGATATCTCGGGCAAGTCGGCGCGGTCGCGTCGACGACGACGATCCGCCGCCCGGCGATGGCAGCGGACGAGACAGGCAGGACTGCGGCGCACGCGAATGCACTGCGGCCGGCCAACTGGATGGAGACGAACCCGTGACGATGCCCGTTACCGTCGGTGTGATCGCGAATCCCGCATCGGGGCGCGACATCCGCCGCCTCACGACGCATGCCTCCGTGTTTCCCACGGCCGAGAAGGCGAACATGATCGTTCGCCTGCTGGCCGGCCTCGGCGCGATGGGCGTCGAGCGCGTGCTGACGCTGCGCGACCGGACGGGCATCGCGACGCTGCTGCTGCGTGCGATCGACACGCACCGGGCGGTCGCGCCGCACGAGCGCTGGCCCGAGGTCGAATTCGTCGACCTGCCGATCACCGACACCGTCGCGGATACCCAGGCCGGCGCCGCGTACCTGCACCGGATGGAAGTTGCGCTGATCGTCGTGCTGGGCGGCGACGGCACCCATCGCGCGGTTGCCGCGCACTGCGGCGCGACGCCGCTCGTCGCGCTGTCCACCGGCACCAATAACGCATTTCCCGAACATCGTGAAGCCACCATCGCCGGCGTCGCGGCTGGACTCGCCGCGACCGGCGCCGTGCCGGCCGAAGTCGCGTTCACGCGCAACAAGCGGCTCGTCGTGCGCTGCGTGGCGGGCGCGCAGCCGGGGCGCGAGGAGATCGCGCTCGTCGACGTGTGCGCCGCGCGGCAGCGCTTCATCGGCGCCCGCGCGATCTCGGGGTCCGACGACATCGATTCGCTCTACCTGACATTCGCGGAACCGGACGGAATCGGCCTGTCCGCGCTCGGCGGCGCGTGGGCGCCGCTCGAACGCAGCGCGCCGCACGGGCTGGCGATGCGCTTCGCGGCCGACGGCAAGACCGCCGGCACGCCGCTCGTCGCGCCGATTGCGCCGGGCCGTGTCGATCGCGTCGTGATGCGCAGTTGCGAGCGGCTCGAGCCGGGCGCCTGGCAGACGATTCCGTTCGAGCACGGCACGCTCGCGTTCGACGGCGAGCGCGAGATCGAGGTCGCGCGCGGCGATCGCTACGAGATCTCGCTCGACTGGCGCGGGCCGCTGACGGTCGACGTCGGGCGCACGCTGCGCTACGCGTCGTCACGCCAGCTGCTGCGCGATGCCGGCGAGTGGCGCTATTGAAACACCGTTCTACCCGATGACATTTCGATATCCATAACGATCAACAAGGAGACATCGCATGACAGCCCCACTCGAAGGACAGGTCGCCATCGTCACGGGCGGTGCGCGCGGCATCGGCCGCGGCATTGCACTGACGCTTGCCGGCGCGGGCGCCGACATCCTGCTGGCCGACCTGCTCGACGACGCACTCGACGCCACCGCGCGCGAGGTACGCGCGCTCGGCCGCCGGGCGGCGGTTGCGAAGGTCGACGTCACGCAGGCCGCGCAGGTCGACGCGATGGTTGCGCAGGCGCTCGCCGACCTTGGTCGGCTCGACATCCTCGTGAACTGCGCGGGCGTGATCAGCATTCATCCGGTCGGCGAACTGACCGAGCGCGACTGGGATTTCGTGATGAACGTGAACGCGAAAGGCACGTTCCTCGGCTGCCGCGCGGCGCTCGCGCCGCTGAAGGCGCAGGGCCGCGGCCGGATCATCAACGTCGCGTCGATCGCCGGCAAGGAAGGCTTTCCGAATCTCGCGCATTACAGCGCATCGAAATTCGCGGTCGTCGGCTTCACGAACGCGCTCGCGAAGGAGGTCGCGCGCGACGGCGTGACCGTCAACGCGATCTGCCCCGGCATCGTGCGGACCTACATGTGGGACCGGCTGTCCGACGAATGGAAGACCGACGGCGAATCGGTCGAGGAGTCGTGGCAGCGGCACCAGTTGACGCTGATTCCGCAGGGCCGCGCGCAGACGCCGGAGGACATGGGCCGGCTCGCGCTGTTCTTCGCGACGATGGACAACGTGACGGGCCAGGCCGTGAACGTCGACGGCGGCTTCACGTTCCACTGACGGCCGCGGGCCGTGAAATCCGTCGCCGTGGCCCGGCCGCGGCGGCATTCGCAGTCAGACCTACTCAGGAGACACACATGACCGCTTCGACACAGCTCAGCAGGGACAAACTGCTGGACGCCTACCGGCTGATGCGCACGATTCGCGAATTCGAGGAGCGCCTGCACGTCGAATTCGCGACCGGCGAGATTCCCGGCTTCGTTCACCTGTATGCGGGCGAGGAGGCGTCCGCGGTCGGCACGATACTGCACCTCGGCCTCGACGACTACGTGGCCACCACGCACCGCGGCCACGGCCATTGCATCGCGAAGGGCGTCGACGTGCACGGGATGATGGCCGAGATCTACGGCAAGAAGACGGGCGTCTGTCACGGCAAGGGCGGCTCGATGCACATCGCCGATCTGTCGATGGGGATGCTCGGCGCGAACGGGATCGTCGGCGCGGGCGGCCCGCTCGTCTGCGGCGCGGCGCTCGCGGCGAAGCACAAGAAGACCGGCGGCGTCGGCGTGTGCTTCTTCGGCGACGGCGCATCGAACCAGGGCGTGATCTTCGAATCGATGAACCTCGCGTCGGTGTGGCGGCTGCCTGCGATCTTCGTGGCCGAGAACAACGGCTATGCGGAAGCGACGTCGTCGAGCTGGTCGGTCGCGACCGACAACATCGCCGATCGTGCGAACGGGTTCGGGATGCCGGGCGTGATCGTCGACGGATTCGACTTCTTCGCGGTGCACGAAGCGCTCGGCGAAGCCGTCGAGCGCGCGCGCAACGGCGGCGGCCCGACGCTCGTCGAAGTGAAATTCACACGCTATTTCGGCCACTTCGAAGGCGATGCGCAAACCTATCGCGCACCCGGCGAGGTGCAGAAGCTGCGCGACGAGAAGGACTGCCTGAAGCATTTCGAAACGCGCGTCGTGCGGGCCGAAGCGCTGACGACCGCCGACCTGCGCGCGATCGATGCACAGGTGAAGGCGCTGATCGACGATGCGGTCGCGCAGGCCAAGGCCGCACCGGTACCCGATGCGGCCGACCTGCTGACCGACGTCTACGTGTCGTACCCGTGAGCGCCGCCTGACACCACGGCCGACACGGCGAACCGAACATTCCAGGAGACAGACATGGCAAGGAAGATCACTTATTCGCAGGCGATCAACGAGGCGCTCGCGCAGGAAATGGCGCGCGACGACAGCGTGATCGTGATGGGCGAGGACAATGCAGGCGGCGCGGGCGCGCCGGGTGAGGACGACGCGTGGGGCGGCGTGCTCGGCGTGACGAAGGGGCTGTTCCACAAGTTTCCGGGCCGCGTGCTGGATACGCCGTTGTCGGAGGGCGGCTACATCGGCGCGGCGGTCGGCGCGGCCGCATGCGGGATGCGGCCCGTCGCGGAGCTGATGTTCATCGATTTCATGGGCGTGTGCTTCGACCAGATCTTCAACCAGGCCGCCAAGTTCCGCTACATGTTCGGCGGCAAGGCCGTGACGCCGGTCGTGATCCGCGCGATGTACGGCGCCGGCTTGCGCGCGGCAGCACAGCACTCGCAGATGCTCACGTCGCTGTTCACGCACATTCCGGGGCTGAAGGTCGTGTGCCCGTCGACGCCGTACGACGCGAAGGGGCTGCTGATCCAGGCGATCCGCGACAACGATCCCGTGATCTTCCTCGAACACAAGCTGCTTTATACCCGCGAAGGCGAAGTGCCGGAGGAGTCCTATGCGATTCCGTTCGGCGAAGCGAACGTGCTGCGCGACGGCGACGACGCGACGATCGTCACGTACGGCCGGATGGTGCATCTCGCGATGGACGCAGCCGCGAAACTCGCGAAGGACGGCATCCAGGTCGATGTGATCGACCTGCGCACGACGTCGCCGCTCGACGAGGAAACGATCCTCGAAAGCGCGGAGCGCACCGGGCGCGTGGTGGTCGTCGACGAAGCGAACCCGCGCTGCTCGATCGCGACCGATATCGCCGCGCTCGTCGCACAGCGTGCGTTCCATGCGCTGAAGGCGCCGATCGAGCTCGTGACCGCGCCGCATACGCCCGCGCCGTTCGCGAGCGTGCTGGAAGACCTGTATATCCCGTCCGCCGATGCGATTGCGCAGGCGGTCCTGAAGACGAGGAGCTGACACGATGTCGATTCACATGATCACGATGCCCAAGTGGGGGCTGTCGATGGAGCAGGGGCAGGTCAACGGCTGGCTGAAGGCGCTCGGCGAACGCGTGACGAAGGGCGACGAGGTGCTCGACGTCGAGACCGACAAGATCTCGTCGGGTGTCGAATGCGCGTTCGACGGCACGCTGCGCCGGCAGGTCGCGCAGGAAGGCGAGACGCTGCCGGTCGGCGCGCTGCTCGGCGTCGTCGCGGCCGCCGACGCGAGCGATGCCGACATCGACGCGGCGATCGCCGATTTCCAGCGCGATTTCGTGCCGAGCGCGGCTGCCGACGAAGCGGCGGGCCCCCAGCCCGAGAAGGCGCAGATCGGCGGCCGGACGGTGCGCTTCCTGAAGCTCGGCGAAGGCAGTGGCACGCCGGCCGTGCTGATCCACGGCTTCGGAGGCGATCTTAACAACTGGCTGTTCAATCACGCGGATCTCGCCGCGCACCGGCCGGTGTGGGCGCTCGATCTGCCCGGTCACGGCGAGTCGGGCAAGGCGGTCGAGACGGGCAGCCTCGATGAACTGGCCGACGCGGTGCTCGCGCTGCTCGATGCGAAGGGCATCGACCAAGCCCACCTGATCGGCCATTCGATGGGCGGTGCGGTCGCGATGGCGGCGGCCGAGCGCGCGCCGCAACGTGTCGCGTCGCTGACGCTGATCGCGAGCGCGGGGCTCGGTACCGACATCAACCGCGCTTACATCGACGGCTTCGTCGCCGGCAACAGCCGCAACACGCTGAAGCCGCACCTCGGCGCGCTGTTCGCGGACAACGCGCTGGTCACGCGGCAGCTCGTCGAGGATCTCGTCAAGTACAAGCGGCTCGAAGGCGTGCAGGCCGCACTGGAGAAGATCGCGAATGCCGCGTTCGACGGTGCCGCGCAGCGGCGCGTGTTCCGCGACCGGCTCGCGACGCTTGCGCCGCGCACGCTCGTGATTTGGGGCGAGCGCGACCAGGTGATCCCGGCGCAGCACGCGCAGGGTTTGCCGGATGGCGTGCGTGCCGAGGTGATCGCCGGCAGCGGGCACATGGTGCAGATGGAGGCGGCCGCCGACGTGAACCGCCTGATCGTCGCGTTTCTCGGAGACTGACGATGACCGCCGCGCTCGAACGACCCAGCCTCACGGCGCTCGGCCAGCCGGGCGCGAGAAGCCGTGACAAGCTTGCGCGCATTCCGGTGCGCGTCGAGCCCGCGGCCGGTGCGGCGTTGCCGAAGCCGCCGTGGCTGCGCGCGCGGCCGATGATGAGCGCGGCGGTCGCCGACATGGCGGCCGTGCTGCGCGACCATCGGCTGCATTCCGTCTGCGAGGAGGCGATGTGCCCGAACATCGGCGAATGCTTCGCGCAGCGCACGGCGACCTTCATGATCATGGGCGGGCTGTGCACGCGGCGCTGCCCGTTCTGCGACGTCGCGCACGGCCGTCCCGAGCCGCTCGATCCCGACGAGCCCGCGCGTCTGGCCGACGCGGCCGCGGCGCTCGGGCTGCGCTACGTCGTGATCACGTCGGTCGACCGCGACGACCTGCGCGACGGCGGCGCCTCGCATTTCGCCGCATGCATCGCGGCGGTCCGCGCGAGCGTGCCGGGTATCGGCGTCGAAGTACTGACACCGGACTTCCGCGGCCGCGTGGCTCGCGCGCTCGATGCGCTGTCGACGGCCTGGCCCGACGTGTTCAACCACAACATCGAGACGGTGCCGTCGCTGTATCGCGCAGCGCGGCCGGGCGCCGACTATCGCGGCTCGCTCGAACTGCTCGCGCAGGCAAAGCAGGCGCGGCCGGAGCTGGTGACGAAATCGGGGTTGATGCTCGGCCTCGGCGAGTGCGACGACGAAGTGCGCGACACGCTGCGCGACCTGCGTGCGCATGACGTCGACGTGCTGACGCTCGGCCAGTATCTCGCGCCGTCCGTGCACCATCTGCCGGTACGGCGCTACGTGAGCCCGGACGCATTCGCCGCGTGGCGCGACGAGGCGCTATCGCTCGGTTTCAGGGAAGTCGTCGCCGGCCCGCTCGTACGGTCGTCGTATCACGCGGCCGACGTGCTGGAGGAGACGTAGCGGCCAGCGCGTCAGGCGGACGTGGAAGCGGCGGCATGCGCACGACTGACGCGGCGCAGGTACAGCACGAGCCCGGCGCCCGCGAGCATCAGGCTGATCGTGTTCGCGAACCAGAAGCCGCGCGCGCCGGTCAGCCACGCGGGCGCGATCCCGCCCACGTCGAAACCGAGCGCATAGCCGCCGCTGAGCCCGACGCCCCACAGCGCGACCGCATAGATCACGGTTGGCACGACCGCGACCTTGTAGGCGCGCAGCACGAACGCCGACGTGACCTGCAGCGCATCGAAGACGTGGTAGCACGCGACGATCGCGACGAGCGGCATCGCGGCCGCGGCGACGGCCGGGTTCGGCGTATAGCCGCCGATGATCAGCGGGCGCAGCACGAACACGAGCAGGCCGTAGGTCGCGGCGATGCCGCACGCGAAGATCACGCTGTGCCGGCCGAGCAGCCGGGCTTCCTCGGGCCGTCCGGCGCCGAGCGCGCGCGCGACCAGCGTCGACGCCGCCACGCCGATCGACAGCGGCGTCATGTACAGCACCGCGCCGATGTTGCCGGCGATCTGGTGGCCGGCGAGCGTCGTCGTGCCGAACTGCGCGATGAACAGCGCCATGCACGTGTACGACGTGACCTCGATCAGGTACGACAGGCCCATCGGCACGCCGAGTTTCAGGATCACCTTCTGGCGTTCCCAGACCGGCCAGCAGAAGCGCGAGAAGATCGCGAGCGGCGCGAACACGTCGAGCTTCGCGAGCAGCGTGTAGCCGATCAGCGCGAGCGCCCAGTTGATCAGCGTGCTCGCAAGCCCGCAGCCGGGGCCGCCGAGGGCCGGCACGCCGAACCCGCCGAAGATGAACCACACGTTGAGCGGAAACTTGAGCAGCAGCGCGCCGATCTGCAGGATCATCGCGAGGCGCGGCTTGCCGGCCGCGTTGGTCAGCGCGTTGTAGATGCGGAAGACGAGGCTGGCGGGCAGCCCGTACGACAGGATGCGCAGGTAGTCGACGGTGCGGTCGTGCAGCGCGGCGGGCGTATGCGCGACGCGCAGCAGCGGTTCGGGAAAATGCAGCAGGAGAAAGCCGGGCACCGCGAGCAGCAGCGCGAGCCACAGCGCCTGGCGCACTTCTTCGCCGATCTCGGCATAGCGCCGCGCGCCGTACAGCTGCCCGGTGATCGGCTGCAGCGCCGACAGGATGCCCGTCAGGCCGATATAGATCGAAATGTAGATCGACGAACCGAGCCCGAGTGCGGCCAGATCGACGGCCGAGTAGCGCCCGACCATCGCGGTGTCGATCACGCCGAACGCGATGATCGCAAGCTGGCCGACGAGCACCGGCCATGCGAGACCGACGATCCGGCGGATGTCGCCGAACATCGTCAATCGGCCGGCTGGCGGCGCGGCTGACGCCGCTTGACGGGCGTCTTCGGCCGTTCGATGCGCTCGTACAGGCGGAAGCGCTCGTCACGGTCGGCGGCGCGGCGGCCTTCCCACACGAGACGCCACACGTATTGCGACATCGAGCTCGGCTCGCCGAAGTCCGAGCGGTCCTGGCGCAGGATCACGTCGCAGTCGCCGGAGAAGTCGAAGCGCATGTTGCCGAAATACGCGAAGGTCGCGATCTGCGCGTCACCGAGCCGCACCGGCGAGATGCACTCGTAGTCGGACGGCAGGTGCACGGCGATCTGCTGCGCGACGTCGCGATAGGTCCGGCCGTAGTTGACGATCGGCAGCCACAGCGTCATCAGCAGCACCCACATCAACGTGGTGCCCGCACCCGACAGCACGACGCTGCGCCACAGCACCTTCGGCTGCCGCGAGATGCGCCAGCGCACCAGGAAGCACCAGCACACGGTGGCGATCACCGCGCAGATGAACGACAGGATCTTGAAGTGCGGCTCGTAGCCGGGCACGAGGCGGGCGAGGTTGCGCGCGAGCGGATGCGGGAAGCCCGTGATCGAGGCGAGCCACACGAGCCACACGAAGGTGCCGAGGATCGTGAAGCTCAGCACCGCGAACCAGTCGATCGCATTGATCGCGCCGCGCTTGAGGGTCGGCAGCGCGAACGTCGCGAGCACGGCGAGCGGCGGCAGCAGCAGCATGTACATGCGGTTCGACTGCTGGCTCTGCAGGATCACGAGCGCGACGAGCGGCACGGCGACCGACAGCGGAATCGCGACGTGCGCACGTCGGCGCATGCCGGCCCAGCTCCACCATGCCCAGATCGCGAGCGGCCACGCGGGCCACGTGAACAGCGGCAGGTTCTTCGCCGCATAGCCGAGCACCGCGGTCGGCGGGCCCGAAAAGCGCATCAGGCTGCCGTGGATCCACTGGTTGAAGAACCACGCGGCATCGTCGGGCGCCGCGACGAACGCGGCCAGCGGCCACAGTGCGAAGATCGCGGCCGCGAGCGGCACGCCGACCAGCGGCAGGCGCAGGTTGCGCATCTCGGGCGTGACGAGCCACAGCACGGCGGTGCCGGCGAGCAGCGCGACGACCAGCACCGGATTGCCGGACAGCGCGACGAGGCCCATCGCGAGGCCCCACCACAGCGCGCCCTGCATCGGCTTGTCGATGCCGCGCACGATCCCGTAGACGAGCATCGCGATCCACGCGAACTGCGCGAGCTGCGGCGTCGTTTCGTGCCCGCGCTCCGCGAGGCCGAAGCAGGCGACGAGCACCAGCAGCGCGCCGTCGGCGAGCGTGCGGCCGTAGTCGCGCGGCTCGGGCTCGCCGCCGAATGCGTATTTGAACGGCTGGACTTCGGCACGCCGGCCGAGCAGGTAGGCGGCATACCAGACGAACGCGCACGCGACGCAGAACAGCACGCCGGTGTCGATGCGCGACGCGTTGCTCGCGTCGACCCACGGGCCGAGGCCGCGGATCGACAGCGCGCCGAGCCAGTAGCCGAGCGGCCCGTCGGTCGTGATGAACTTGCCGACCAGGTTCGGCAGCAGCCAGTCGTGCCAGCCGCCCTTGGCCATCGTCCACATCACGCCAAAGCCTGCCGCGTCCTCGTTCTTCCACGGGTCGCGGCCGAACAGGCCGAACGCTGCGTAGACGAAACAGAGCGTGAGCAGCAGCCAGCGCGGTAGCGCGCGCGTGGCGGAGGCGGTGAGACGGACGACAGGCTTCATGCAGATGAGCGATTTGTTATGGGCGGGTGGCCGGCGCGGATGCGCGCGGTCGAGCCGGTTTCGAGCATCCGGCATTGTAGACGCGCCCGCTGTTGCACGTCAGGTCGATGCCCGGGCGCCGGCCGGCGCTTTTCGGGCGAGCAGAGACAAAAAAGGGCAGCCTGGGCTGCCCTTTTGTGCGGTACCGGTGCGTTGCAACCACCGGATGCAGTGCGAAGCTTACTTCGCCTTGCCGCTGGCGCGAACGCCGAACTTGTTCTTGAACTTCTCGACACGGCCTGCCGTGTCCATGATCTTTTGCTGACCCGTGTAGAACGAGTGCGATTCCGACGACACTTCGATCTTGGCGAGCGGGTAGGTCTTGCCGTCGAGTTCGATGTTTTCGCGCGTCTGGATCGTCGAGCGCGTGATGAACTTGAAGCCGTTCGACATGTCTTGGAAGACGACTTCGCGGTAGTTCGGGTGGATGCCTTCTTTCATGGTCTTTCCTTGGTGAGAGCGGTAGCCAACCCGCCGCTTGTCGTGCCGGAGCGCGCACATTGCGCAAACCAGATGACGCCAAGCCCGGCGCGAGCCACTTGCCTAAGGTCGAAAAACGGCGATTATGCCAGAAAATCAGATGGTTGACGAATAATTTTCACGGTGCGTCGAGCACGCCAGTGCCGGCCGGATCCTGCCGGTAGTAGCGCGCGAGCAGCCGGTACAACTCCGGAAATTCGGACTCGAACGCTTTTGGCCTGACGAACAGCGCCTCGCTGCATACCGCGAAGAATTCCGACGGGTGGTCCGCGGCATAGGGATCGATCAGCGAATCCCGCTCGAAGCGCGCCCACGCACGGTCCGGCACCGCGTCGACGCGCGCGCAGAACTGGTCGTACGCGTGCTCGAACACGTCGGCCCAGGCTTGCGCATCGAGGTGCGGCGCGTGCCAGCGGCGAAATAGGGGCGGATAGCCGTCGGCCGCGCCGTTGACCATGTCGATCTTGTGCGCGAACTCGTGGATCACGACGTTGTACGCGTCGCGGCCGTCCGTCATCTGCGCGTCCTCCCAGGACAGGATCACGGGGCCGCCTTCCCAGGCCTCGCCGCTCGCGTCCTGCTCGACTTCGTGGACGACACCGTCCTCGTCCTGCACCGTCTTGCGGATCACGAATTCGCCCGGATACACGACGACGCCGACCCAGCCGTCGTACAGCGACAGGTCGAGATTCAGCACGGGCAGGCAGGCTTGCGCGGCGATCGCGACGATCATCGCGTCGGTCAACTCGAGCCCGTGCGCGGTCGAGAACGATTTCTTCGCGACGAACAGGCTCGTCAGTTCGCGCAGCCGGCCGAGCGCGTCGGGCGACAGCGCCGCGAGGAACGGCAGGCGCTCGACGGTGTCCTGCCACAGCGCGTCGGGAATCGGGTGGCTGCGCAGCGCGCGGTCGCGGCGGCGGTCGTCGAACCAGCGGGTCAGTTTCGAGAGCATGAAGGCGTTTCGCGGAAATCCAATGCCTGTCTTTTAACTCAATCGATCTCTTTTTGCCATGCCGCGAAGAGGCCGCCGACGAGCGCCACGCCCGCCAGGAAGTAAAAGCCGTCGAGCGATGCGAGGAACGACGCCTGTTGCGCGACCATGCGTGCGATCGACGCGATCGCGAGGCCGTGCGCCTCGTTCAGCGCGTGGCCGGCGGCGGCATAGCTGCGCGTCAGCGCATCGACGGTCTGCTGGAACAGCGGGTCGAACACGTTTGCACGTTCGACGAGCCGTGTCTGGTGCACGGCCACGCGGTGCTGTTCGACGATGATTACCGACGACGTCGCGAACGAGATCGTCAGTTGCCGCACGATGTTCTTCAGCCGGTAGCCGTGCGTGTATTCGTCGATCGCGAAGATCCGGAACGTCAGGTTGGCCACCGGCAGCACGATGAAGAGCAGCAGCAATCCGCGCAGCAGCAGCGGGACGATCAGCGCGGCTTCGCCGACCTGCGGCGTCATCCGCGTCATCCACAGCGCGGCCGTGATGGCGATCGCGAACCCCGGCACGACGAACCACTTCTTGTGCGTGACGAATTTCGCGTAACGCAGGTACGCGAACAGCGCGGTGGCCGAAATCAGCGACATCGTGCCCACCAGCCGCCCGGCGTTCTCGACCGGATAGCCGAGCCCGCTTTCGAGAAAACGCGACGTCAGGTAACTGAAGCCCGTCGACTCGTAGTAATAGAACATGTAGAGCAGCAGCCCGACCTGGAACGTCCGCTCGCGGAACGCGTGCAGGCGCACGAGCGGCGTCGGATGATGCCACTGGTGATACGCGAACCACGCAAGCGCGCCGATCCCTGCGATCGTCAGCAGGATCAGCATCGGCGAGCCGCTGTAGAGCTGGTAATGCACCTGCTGCAGCACGATCTGCAGCGCGCCTTGCGCGAGCGCGAACACGACATACGGCCAGAAGTGTCCGGAGCCGCGTTGGTCGTCGGGTGTCCGGCCCGAATCGGGCAGCGTGAGCAGCGCGAGGATCGCGAACGCGATGCCGGCCGGCGCCGAGCACGCAAACAGCGCGCGCCACGTCGAATGTGCGACGAGCAGGCCGCCGATGATCGGCGCGAGCGCGCTCCCGAGCAGGATCATGATCAGGAACGCGCGCGTCGCGGGCGGCCGTTCCTGCGGCTTGAAACTGATCTGGATCAGGATCCGGCACGCGCCCATCATCGGGCCGATGAAATAGCCCTGAAAACCGCGCGCGAACGCGAGTTCGAGCGACGTGTCGGCGAGCGCGGCCGCGATCGCGCCGAACGAGAACATCAGCATGCAGCCGGCGACGTAGCGGCGATGGCCGAGCCGGTCGACCCACCATTGCTGCTGCAGGATGCCGAGCACGGCGGTGACCGCGTAGGCGCTCGACGACCACACGAGTTCGTCGGGCGATGCGTTGATGCCGCCCGCGATGTAGCTCGCGAAGAACGAGAAGATTGCGTTGTCGAAGTAGTCGATGCCGGTGACGAGCGCGAGCGCCCACGGGAACAGGTCCGCGCGCAGGTTTGCGCGGCTCCACAGTGGCGAGCGACCGGGCATCGCGTTCATTCGCGAGCCTTGCGCGTGCGCCGCGTGCCGGCTTCGGCCTGCCGCTGCGCGATCAGCGCATCGGCGTTTTCGCCGGCAAGACGCCGTTCGACGTAGTCGATGTCGTGCTGCAATTCCTTGCGCAGCGCGACGGCTTCCTTCAGTTCGCGCTGGACGGCCGCGATCCGCCGGTCGAGCGTGTCGACCTGCTCGGCAAGGCCGGCGCGGATCTCGCGCAGCGACGCGTCCGAATAGCGGCGCCGGCCGTCGCCCGTTTCTTCCAGCGGGCGCTTCAGCATCTCGGTGATGCCGTGCAACGAGAAACCGAGCGCGCGCAGCCGCAGGATGCGTGCGAAGCGCTCGAGGTCGGCTTCGTCGTAGAGGCGGTAACGGCCTTCGCTGCGCGACGGCGTGACGAGCCCGCGCTCTTCGTAATACTTCAGCGTGCGCGGCGTGACGCCGAGCCGTGACGCCGCGTCGCTCACGGTCAGCAGCGGGGTGGAGGCGTCGTTCGGCATCGGGAGGAGGATTGGGTTTGGACGATGACGCGATTATAGATCAACCTGTACGTTCACGTTCAGGTTGACACCGAAAAACGGCCGCCGGGCAGGATGCGCGGGCGGCCGTTTCCGGGGTGCGGGGCGGGGGTGATCAGCCGCCGCGGCGCATCAGGTCGAAGAACTCGGAGTTGCTCTTCGTCTGGCGGATCTTGTCGAGCAGGAATTCCATCGCTTCGACTTCGTCCATGTCGTGGATGAACTTGCGCAGCACCCAGATCTTCTGAAGGATCTCGGGCTTGATCAGCATTTCTTCGCGACGCGTGCCCGACTTGTTCAGGTTGATTGACGGATACACGCGCTTTTCCGCGAGGCGGCGCTCGAGGTGCACTTCCATGTTGCCGGTGCCCTTGAACTCTTCGTAGATCACGTCGTCCATGCGGCTGCCGGTTTCGATCAGCGCGGTGCCGATGATCGTCAGCGAACCGCCTTCCTCGATGTTGCGCGCCGCGCCGAAGAAGCGCTTCGGGCGCTGCAGTGCGTTCGCGTCGACACCACCCGTCAGCACCTTGCCCGATGCCGGGATCACGGTGTTGTACGCGCGTGCCAGACGCGTGATCGAGTCGAGCAGAATCACGACGTCGTGCTTCATTTCGACGAGGCGCTTGGCCTTCTCGATCACCATTTCGGCGACCTGGACGTGGCGCGTGGCCGGTTCGTCGAACGTCGACGCGATCACTTCGCCGGCGACCGAGCGCTGCATTTCGGTCACTTCTTCAGGGCGCTCGTCGATCAGCAGCACGAACAGGATCACGTCCGGGTGGTTCTGCTTGATCGCGTGCGCGATGTGCTGGAGCATCACGGTCTTGCCCGACTTCGGCGACGCGACGAGCAGGCCGCGCTGGCCCTTGCCGATCGGCGCGATCATGTCGATGATGCGGCCCGTGACGTTTTCCTCGCCGCGCATTTCGCGTTCGAGCGACAGCGGCTTGTTCGGGTGCAGCGGCGTGAGGTTCTCGAACATGATCTTGTGTTTCGAGGCCTCGGGCGGCTGCCCGTTGACTTTGTCGACCTTCACCAGCGCGAAGTAGCGCTCGCCGTCCTTCGGCGTGCGGACTTCACCTTCGATGGTGTCGCCGGTGTGCAGGTTGAAGCGGCGGATCTGCGACGGGCTGATGTAGATGTCGTCGGTGCTCGCGAGGTACGACATTTCCGGCGAGCGCAGGAAGCCGAAGCCGTCCGGCAGCACTTCGAGCGTACCGTCGCCGAAGATCGTCTCACCCGTCTTGGCGCGCTTTTTAAGAATGGCAAACATCAACTCCTGCTTGCGCAGGCGGTTCGCGTTTTCGATCTCCAGGCCATTGGCCATTTCGATCAGTTCGGAGACGTGCAGAGACTTGAGCTCGGATAAATGCATACGGAGAACCCGCCAGGGAGGAGACGACGAAAGAAATAAAGGGAGGAGGGCGAGCGGAAGCGCTCAGAGACTTAAATGCGTCTTGTAGACGTTTTTTAATTCTAGCATAGGCCGATTCGCGCTTGAGCGAGCGATCGGCGGCTTGTCGACGGACGTGTTGCCGGCTGACAACACGTCCGCGGAACTGCCTGTATTACAGGTGGCTGTCCAGGAATGCGGTGAGCTGCGACTTCGACAGCGCGCCGACCTTCTGCGCGGCGGCCGCGCCGTTCTTGAACAGGATCAGCGTCGGGATGCCGCGCACGCCGAACTTCGCGGGCGTTGCCTGGTTGTCGTCGACGTTGATCTTCGCGATCTGCAGCTTGTCGCCGTAGTCCTTCGCGACTTCGTCGAGGATCGGGGCGATCATTTTGCACGGGCCGCACCATTCGGCCCAGAAATCGACGAGCACGGGCTTGTCGGATTTGACGACGTCCTGTTCGAACGATGCGTCGCTAATGTGTTTGATCTGTTCGCTCATTGGGTCAATACCTCTTACGGTTCGGGGACTGCCTGCTTGCGCGTTGCGGCGTACCGGCCGCCGTTGGCGGCCGGCCGCTGCGGCAGGTCACTCCACTCTCCGGAAAGGAGGCGTGTAAGCGCTGCATGCCGCGGCTCGCGGGTCGTTCGGGCGTCATATTAGCCTAAATTGCTATCTGCTGCGGGCGGCGATAGTAGCCGCTACGCGAGTAGGGGTACGACGCGACGTTCGACCGTTGTGTCCTGCAGGTGGAGGCCGGCTCGCAAATTACAAGGGGTAGACGCGCAGGCCATGCGCGTCGGGTGAGCTTCGCGGCGCCCGATGCGCGTCGATTTGTCGGGTCATATTCGCATTGGTGCGAACAAACGGTCGCATTCATCCGGAAGCGATGATAGAATATGCCGTGACGGGCCTCCTCGCATGGTGGGGCGGTGAACCTGGTCAGGTCGGGAACGAAGCAGCCACAATCGTTTTCCGCCAGTGCCGAGGGTTGGGCTCGTCACCTTCCTTCTCGCCCCGTTCGCCGGGCGTTTTTTATTTCTGCACCACACTCCGTTTTACCCGCGCGTTGCCTGTCTTCCGCACCGTTTCGCGTGTCGGCGCGACGCAGCGTTACTGATACAATTTCCTGATGACCTATCAAGTTCTCGCACGCAAGTGGCGTCCGAAGGATTTCGCTTCGCTCGTCGGCCAGGAGCACGTCGTCAGGGCGCTTACGCACGCGCTCGACGGCGGGCGTCTCCATCACGCCTATCTGTTTACCGGAACCCGCGGCGTCGGCAAGACGACGCTGTCGCGGATCTTCGCCAAGGCACTCAATTGTGAAACCGGCGTCACGTCGCAGCCGTGCGGCGTGTGTCGCGCCTGTCGCGAGATCGACGAAGGGCGTTTCGTCGATTACGTCGAGATGGATGCCGCGAGCAACCGCGGCGTCGACGAAATGGCCGCGCTGCTCGAGCGCGCGGTGTACGCGCCCGTCGATGCGCGCTTCAAGGTCTACATGATCGACGAAGTGCACATGCTGACGAATCACGCGTTCAACGCGATGCTGAAGACGCTCGAAGAGCCGCCGCCGCACGTCAAGTTCATCCTCGCGACCACCGATCCGCAGAAAATCCCCGTCACCGTGCTGTCGCGCTGCCTGCAGTTCAACCTGAAGCAGATGCCGGCCGGGCACATCGTGTCGCATCTCGAACGGATCCTCGGCGAAGAGCAGATTACGTTCGAGCCGCAGGCACTGCGCCTGCTCGCGCGTGCCGCACAGGGCAGCATGCGCGACGCGCTGTCGCTCACCGACCAGGCGATCGCCTATTCGGCCAATGAGGTGACCGAGTCGGCCGTGTCGGGCATGCTCGGCGCACTCGACCAGACTTACATGGTGCGTCTGCTCGACGCGCTCGCCGCGGGCGGCGGCCCGGAAATCCTCGCGATTGCCGACGAGATGTCGCTGCGCAGCCTGTCGTTCTCGACCGCGCTGCAGGATCTCGCGAGCCTGCTGCATCGCATCGCGTGGGCGCAGTTCGCGCCGGGCTCGGTGCTCGACGAATGGCCCGAAGCGGGCGACCTGCGCCGCTTCGCCGAGACGTTGAGCCCCGAACAGGTCCAGTTGTTCTATCAGATCGCGACGGTCGGTCGTGCCGAGCTCGGCCTGGCGCCGGACGAGTACGCCGGTTTCACGATGACGCTGCTGCGGATGCTCGCGTTCGAGCCGGCGGTTGCCGCCGGCAGTGCGCCGGGTGGCCAGCCGTCCGTGCCGCGTGCGGTGCAGGGTCCTCGTGCGGTGGCGGCATCGGCCGCTGCGGCGAAGCCGGTATCGGCCGCACCTGCCGAAGCAGCGCGGCCGCAGGTTGCTGCACCGGCTGCGCCGGCTGCGCCCGCGGCACCGGTTGTGCGGGCCGTACCGCAGCCCGGCGACGACGCAGACAAGCCGCCCGTGAAGCCGGCTGCCGTTCAGACATCCGCGCCGGCCCCGGTTGATGCGCCCGTCATCGAGACGCCGCAGCCGCAGACGGCCGCAGCACCGCAAGCAGAGCCGGCCGGCGACAGGCCGGCACCCGTCCGCACGGAACCCGAACCGCCTGCTGTCGTTACGCAGCGAAGCGACGAGCCGGCTGCGCCGGCCGAACCGATGCCGCGCGCTGTGTCGCCTGAGCCCGCTGCGCGTCCGACAGCGCGCTCCGGAGGCGCTGCCGCCGCGCTCGACGTGTTGCGCAATGCGGGGATGCGCGTGTCGTCCGACCGCGGGCGCGCGGGCGCCGCCGCCGCGAAACCGGCAGCCCAGCCGGCTGCCGA
>NZ_VWWH01000069.1:0-40187 GCF_011753045.1 Burkholderia sp. Ap-955 | reverse complement strand
CGCCACCGCGCTCGCCGTCGCGAGCACGGCCACGCCCGCCGCGCCGTACACCATCACCCAGCCGAACCCGTGCACGAGCGCCGCGTGCAGCGCCGCGCCGGTCGGGTCGGCCTGCGCGAGCGCCGGGGCGATCTCGTGCAGCCCGTCCGTGCGGCCGGACGCAATCTCCTGCGCGAGCCGGCGCAGCGCCGCGTCGCCGATCGTGCCCGCGACACCGCTCTTCAGGCTCGCGACGATCCCCGCGACCAGCACGAAGCCCATCGCCGCGATGTTCAGCGCGAGCGAGATCATCCGCGCGCTCATGTCGATGCCCGACGCCATCCCCGCCCGCGAGCTCGGCACCGCGCCCGTCGTCGTGTTGGTGACGGGGGTATTCGTGAGCCCGAGCCCGATGCCGGCGATCACGCAGCCGGGCAGCATCGTGATCCAGCTGGCATGGTCGGCCGCGCTGCCGATCCGCATCAACGCGAACCCCGCAGCGATCGTGAACAGGCCGCCCGGGATCACGACGCCCGGCCCGTAGCGCAGCGCGAGCCGTTCGCCGAACGGCGGCGCGACTAGCGTCGGCAACGTGTACGCGAGCAACGCGAGGCCGGCCGTCACGCTGTCGTAGCCGAGCGCGACCTGGAACCAGATCGGCAGGTAGATCATGAACGGCCAGAAGCTGAAGTTCATCCCCATCGACCCGAAGATCGCGCCGGTGAACGCGCGAATCCGGAACACCGAGAAGTCGAACATCGGCCGCGCACTGGCGCGTTCCGCGATGAAGAAGCCGGCCAGCGCCAGCACGGTCGCGCCGAGCACGCCGAGGCCGGCCGCGCTGGTCAGCCCGAGCGCCGCGCTTTGCGTGATGTAGAACGCCAGGCCGAGCACCGCGAGCGACAGCGTGACGATGCCTGCCACGTCGAGCCTGCCCGCGTGCGGATCGCGCGACTCCTGCACCGCGCCGCCGATCAGCACGAGCGCGATGGCCGCGAGCGGCGCATGGACGAGGAACACCCACGGCCAGCTTGCCAGCGCGACGATCGCGCCGCCGACGATCGGCCCGAACCCGAGCCCGATGCCGAACACGATCCCCCAGATCCCGAACGCACGGCCGCGCTCGCGGCCCTCGCGGAACTGGTGCGACAGCACCGCAATCTGGCAGATCAGCATCGCGCCGCCGCTGGCGCCCTGCAGCAGCCGGCCCGCGACGAGCACCGGCACGTTCGGCGCGAGCCCGCACAGCAGCGACGTCGCGCCGAACAGCACGGTGCCGATCACGTACACGCGCTTGCGGCCGAACCGGTCGGCGAGCGTGCCGGCCGCCATCAGCACGGTCGTGCACGCGATCGTGTACGCATTCATGATCCACTGCATGCCGTTGAAATCGCCATGCAGCACGTGTTCGAGCGTCGGCAGGATCACCGGCACGCTCGAGATTTCGAGGCCGAACATCAGCGACGTGAGACAGACGGCCGCGAGTGCGACCGCATTCCTGCGGGAGTCGGATTGCGTCATGCGTATTGCGCCGCAGCCCGGCAACGGGCCGCGCGCCTCCAGGTGAGAAGGATTCGCCGCGTGCGACCGGCGACGCACGCTGGACGGGAATCGGTACTATAGTGAGAATTCCCATCCCCATTGACGCACGCATTTCACCAGACTAGGGAATCACAGGACTCAATCTCCCCCATGACCGACAGACTCGACGGCGTGACGACCTTCGTCCAGGTAGTGGAATCCGGCAGCTTCGCGCTTGCCGCGGAACGGCTCGACATGACGCGTTCGGCCGTCGGCAAGGCGGTCGCGCGGCTCGAGAAACGGCTCGGCGCGCGGCTGTTGCAGCGCACGACGCGCAGCCAGAGCCTGACCGACGACGGCCAGGCGTACTACGACCGCTGCGTGCGCGCGCTCGCGGAACTGGAGGCGGCCGAAGCCGATCTCGACTGCGGCCGCAACGAGCCGCGCGGCAAGCTGCGCCTGAGCGTGCCGCTCGCGTTCGGGCACCACTGCGTGACGCCCATCGTGCTCGATCTCGCGCGCACCTATCCGCATTTGCGGATCGACGTGTCGATCACCGACCGTTTCGTCGATCTCGTCGAGGAAAGCATCGACCTCGCGGTGCGGATCGGCACGCTCGCGGACAGCACGAGCCTCGCGGTACGGCGGCTCGGCACGCAATACGGCAGCCTCGGCGCGGCGCCGTCGTATCTCGCCCGCTACGGGATCCCGAAGACGCTCGACGACCTGAAAGACCACCGGACGATCGCGTATTCACGCTCGGGCGTGATTCAACCATGGGACTTGCGCGCGCTGGACGGCTCGACGGTGCGGGTCGACATGCCGCACCAGCTCAGTTTCGACGACGTGCAGGCGATCGCGGCGGCCGGCGCGTCGGGGTTCGGGATCGCGTGGCTGCCGAGCTGGCTGCTCGATCAATACGTGAAGCGCGGCGAGATGACGGTCGTGCTCGACCGCTGCTTCGTCTGCGAAGGCGACATCCACGCGATCTGGCCGAAGACGCGCTACCTGCCGCGCAAGACGCGCTGCGTGATCGACGCGCTCGCGCAGGCGGTGCCGCCGATGATCGAACGATAGGCAGGACTGCGCACGGTGCCGCGGCTCGTGCCGCTCCCGTACGAGCGACACGTCCGTGCTATTTCGCGTCGCCGCCGTCGATCGCCAGCATGCGCCGGCGGCGCGCGCGGGCGAGTGCCGCCGGCGCGAAGTGCAGCACGACCAGCCGCGTCAGGTGATGAGACAGGACGAACACGACGTTCAACCCGCCGCCGTAGGCGACGATCGTGATCGTCTCGATAGCCCCGGGCGCATACGAGAGCCACAGCGGCAGCACCCCGTAGCCGGACAGCCGCGCCATCCCCCACGCGAACGCACCGGCCACCATCAGCATCAACGCGATGCATGTAAGGCCGGTTCGGCCGTATCGCAGCCCGTCCGCCAGGGTGATCTGCCTGAACTGTGCGCCGATCAGCGCGCCCAGGATAACCGACGCCGCATCGACGCACCACGCCGGCACCTCGAAGTCATGCAGCCACCCCGCTCGCACGAACACGCCGGTCAGCACGATGGCCGTGATCATGAACGGCGCCGGCACACCGAGCCCGAGCAATGCACGCCCGGCCAGCACGCACAGCGCCACCAGCCCGGTCAGCGCCAGCCACGTCTCGACCGGCAACGCAGCGACCGCTGCTTGCTGCGGCGCGCCCACCTGCGCCGGAATGAAGCAACTGACGAGGATCGTGATCGACAGGAGCCGCACGAGATGCACGACGATCACCTTGGCCGACGCGCGCTCGGATTCCAGCAGGTCGAATACCGCGGCAAGTGCGCCGGGATAGACAGCCAGCAAAGCATCGGCCCGGTTCCAGCGCGAGACGCGGGACAGCCAAAGACTGCCGACTGCGATCTGCGTGGCCAGGCACGCGAGCAGGACGCCCAGGCTCGGCACGATCGAGACGACCATCTGCGTGTCCCACGACCGGAACAGCAGGCCGGTCGCCGTGCCGAGCACGATCTGCACGAACTCGAGGCCGAAGCGCAGCCTGGGCGCGAAACCGAACCGGCTGGTCGCGATCGACGCGGCGAGAATCGCGCCGAGCAGCAGGCCATGCGGGACGCCTGCAACCCGTAGCACCAGGCCGACCGCGGTCAGGCAGGCGAGATACGCGAGTGTCTTCATCGGGAAGGGGCCCGGCACTGGAAAATCCGCATGGAAATGCAATCAGAAGCAGTTGGAATGGAATGTCGGACTCGAAACAGAAAAACGGCGCATGCCGAAGCATGCGCCGCCTTGCAGGTAGCCGGCCCCGCGCCGGTGGTTCAATCCGCGCCCAGCGCCGCCAGCGGATGCGCAAACAGCTTCCACGGCGACGTAAGGAAATGCCGCACGCGTTCGGCGCGCAACTCGACGAGCGACGCGGGCGCCCAGCGCGGCTTGCGATCCTTGTCGACGAGATGCGCACGCACGCCTTCGCAGAAGTCGCCTTCCTCGATCGCACGCGCGACGATGCCGAGCTCCATCCGGAACGATTCGGCCAGCGTCATCTGGCGGCCGCGCAGCAGCGCCTCGCGCGTCACGCACAGCATCGTCGGCGAATGACCGGTGAGCGCATCGAGCGTCGCCTGCAGCCATTGACGATGCTCGCGCGACAGCTCCTCGCGTGCGAGATCCTGCGTCAGCGTCGCGACGATCCGCTCGACGGTCGAGCGCTTGTCGAAGTGACGCACGATCCACGGCATCTGGCTGTCGAGCGCCGCGTGCGGCACGACGTTGCACGGCGGCTCGAACACCTTGCGCAGCAACGGCAGCGCATCGCCTTCCCACTTGACGCTTTCGATGCGCGTCTCGAACGTGTCGAGCCACGCAGATGGCACGCAGAGATCCGCGAGCTTCGCCGTGAGCGCGTCGGCGCCCGACAGCATCGCGCCGGTCAGCCCGACGTACAGCTCGAGTTCGGCCGGCATGCGCGACAGGAAATGCGTCGCGCCGACGTCGGGCACGAGGCCGATGCGCGTCTCCGGCATCGCGATCTTGCTGCGCTCGGTCGCGACACGCAGCGCCGCGCCCTGCGCGAGGCCCATGCCGCCGCCCATCGTCACGCCGTCCATCAGCGCGACCACCGGCTTCGGGAACGTATGGATCGCGTAGTCGAGCCGGTATTCGTCGACGAAGAACGGCAGCCAGGTTTCGCGCTGCGCGACCATCCTGTACAGCGCGCGCACGTCGCCGCCCGCGCAGAAGCCCTTCTCGCCGGCGCCGCGCAGCACAACCGCGACGATCTGGTCGTCGTCACGGCAGCGCTCGAGGAGCGCGGCCAGTTCGCCGATCATCGCGTACGACAGCGCATTGAGCGCCGCCGGCCGGTTCAGCGTGATCAGCGCCACGCTGTTCACCACGCGGAACAGCACCTCGGGTGCGTGCTCCGCGAACGCGTCGTGATTCGTCACCGGCGTGCTCATCGTTGCGGCTCTCCCTCGTTGTGCCACTGCGGCGCGCGCTTGCCGAGGAACGCAGCCACGCCTTCGCGCGGATCGTTCGTGTCGAACAGGTCGACGAAGCGTTCGCGCTCGACCGCGAGCGCCGCGCTGCGCGGCACGCCGCGGCGCGCGAGGCCGATCAGCTCCTTGCTGTACGCAACCGCGTGCGGGCTCTGCCGCGCGACGTTGCGCGCCAGCGCCAGCGCCGCATCGCGCGACGCGCCCGACGCCACGACGTCCTCGACGAGGCCGATCCGCAGCGCGGTGGCCGCATCGACACGCGCGCCCGTCAGGATGATCTTCTTCGCCCAGCCCTCGCCGACGAGCCAGGGCAGCGTCTGCGTGCCGAGCCCGCACGGCAGCAGGCCGACCGACGGCTCGGGCAGCGCCATCTGCGCATGCGTCTCGGCAATCCGCAGGTCGCACGCGAGCGCGCATTCGAGACCGCCGCCCATCGCGTAGCCGTTGATCGCTGCGATCGTCACGACGCGCGCATCGTGCAGCGCCTCGAACGCCGCGCCGAAACGCGACGCCATCGCACGCGCGACTGCGCGGTCGCCTTCGGCGAACGTGTTGAGGTCGGCGCCCGCGCTGAAGAACTTCGGGCCGTCGCCGGTGATCACCAGCGCGCGCACGCGCGGGTTCGCATTCAGTTCGGCGACGGTTTCCTGCAGTTGCCGCAGCCCGTCGGCGGTAAAGGCGTTCGCGGGCGGACGCTTGAGCGTCGCGCACGCGATCGCACCGTCGTCGACGTAGTCGAGTTCGATCATGAGGCGTCCTTCTTCGTTGCCGGTTGGTACAGGCGGATCACCGCCGAGAAATCGAGCTGGCCGTCGCCACGGCTGCTCATCGTCTGGTACAGCTGCTGCGCGAGCGCGCCCAGATAGACTGGCTGGCGGGCCTGCTTCGCGGCGTCGTTCGCGAGGCCGAGATCCTTCAGCATCAGGTCAGTACCGAAGCCGCCCGAGTAGCCGCGCGACGACGGCGCGGTATCGATCACGCCCGGATACGGGTTGTAGGTATCCGAACTCCAGCAGCGGCCCGTCGACGTGTTGACGATGCCGGCCAGCACCTTCGGGTCGATGCCGAGCGCGACGCCGAGCGACATCGCCTCCGACACGGCCGCCATCGAGATGCCGAGCACGAGGTTGTTGCAGACCTTCGCGACCTGCCCCATCCCCGTCGCGCCGCAGTGGACGATGTTCTTGCCCATGCCCGCGAGCACCGGCTTCACGCGCTCGAAATCCGCGTCGCTGCCGCCGACCATGAAGGTCAGCGTGCCGGCCGCCGCGCCGCCGGTGCCGCCCGACACGGGCGCATCGACGAACGCGCCGCCGTGCTCGCGCACGAGCGCGCCGAACGCCTGCGCGCTCGCCGGGTCGATCGTGCTCGAATCGATCACGGTCGCGCCCGCGCCGAGGCCGGCGAGCACACCGTTCTCGCCGGACAACACCGAGCGCACGTGCGGTGCGGCCGGCAGCATCGTGATGATGAACGTCGCGCCCGATGCCGCATCGCGCGGCGATGCGGCCACCTGCGCACCGGCGTCCTGCAGCGCGCGCAAGGCGTCGGCGCTCAGGTCGAACGCATGTACTTCATGGCCTGCTTTCAGCAGGTTCAGCGCCATCGGCGCGCCCATGTGGCCGAGGCCGATAAAACCGATTTTCATGTTCGTGTCCTCCGCCGCTCAATGCAGCCGGATCGTCGTGTTCACCGGGCCGGCCGTTGTGTCGTCGTCGAACCAGCGCGCGGTGACCGTCTTCGTCTGCGTGTAGAACTGCACGACCTGCTTGCCGTACGGGCCGAGATCGCCGAGCTTCGAGCCGCGCGAACCGGTGAAGCTGAAGAACGGCACGGGCACCGGGATCGGGATGTTGATGCCGACCTGGCCGATGTCGATCTCGCTCTGGAACTTGCGTGCGGCCGCACCGCTCTGCGTGAACAGGCCCACGCCGTTGCCGAACGGGTTCGCGTTGACGAGCGCGATCGCGTCGTCGAGCGTGTCGGCTTCCATCACGACCAGCACGGGGCCGAAGATTTCATGCGTGTAGACCGACATGTTCGTCTTCACGCCCGAGAAGATCGTCGGGCCGACGAAATTGCCCTGCTCGTAGCCGTTCACCTTCACGTCGCGGCCGTCGAGTTCGAGCTTCGCGCCCTCCTTCACGCCCGCGTCGATCAGTGACAGGATGCGTTCCTTCGCGGCCTTCGACACGACTGGCCCGACGTCCGTGCCGGCTTCCGCGCCCGCATTGACCTTCAGCGCCTTCGCCTTCTCGACGATGTCCGGCAGCCAGTCGCGCGCGTTGCCGACGAGTACCGCGACCGAGGTCGCCATGCAGCGCTGGCCGGCCGCGCCGAAGCCCGCACCGACGAGCGCGTTGATCGTCTGCTCGCGGTTCGCATCGGGCAGCACGACGGCGTGATTCTTTGCGCCCATCATCGACTGCACGCGCTTGCCGTGTGCGCTGCCGAGGTTGTACACGTGCGTGCCGACCGCTGTCGAACCGACGAACGAGATCGCCTTCACGAGCGGATGCGTGCAGATCGCGTCGACGACTTCCTTACCGCCGTGCACGACGTTCAGTACCCCTTTCGGTACGCCGGCCTCGACCGCGAGCTCGACGAGCTCCATCGTCGACAGCGGATCCTGCTCCGACGGCTTCAGCACGAACGTGTTGCCGCAGACGATCGCCATCGGGAACATCCACAGCGGAATCATCGCGGGGAAGTTGAACGGTGTGATGCCCGCGCACACGCCGAGCGGCTGGCGCAGCGTGTAGGTATCCACCCCGCCCGCCACGTTCTCCGCGAACTCACCGAGCTGCAGCGAACCGATCGAGCACGCGTGCTCGACCACTTCGAGGCCGCGGAAGATGTCGCCTTCGGCATCGGGAATCGTCTTGCCCTGCTCGGCCGTCAGCGTTTTTGCAATGCGCTGCTGGTTCGCGCGTACCAGATCCTGGAACTTCAGCATGATGCGCATGCGCGCGGAAATCGGCGTGTTCTTCCACGTCGCGAAGGCGGTGTGCGCGGCCTGCACGGCCGCGTCGACTTCCGCGACGGTCGCGAACGGCACGCGCGCGAGCACCTGCTGCGTCGCCGGGTTGACGATGTCGCGCCACTCGTTCGTGGCGGACTCGACGAAGGCACCGTCGATCAGCAGCTTGACCGTCGGCACGTCTTTCGAATTCGCGTTCATCGATCCACTCTCCTGGCAGAGGGCCGCGAAGCGCGATATCGCCGCGCGGCCGGTTCAATTCGGCTGCGGGCGGCGGCCGCGACATGCGGCGCGCGCGGCCCGCGGTCACGTCACTTCAGTTCGGCGGCGAAATCCTCTTCCCAGTATTCGCCGGGCATCCGTTCACTTGCATCGTCACCGCGCTCGATCTCGCGGCGGCGCAATTCGACGCGGCGGATCTTCCCCGAGATCGTCTTCGGCAGCTCCGCGAACTGCAGGCGGCGAATGCGCTTGTACGGCGCGAGCTTTTCGCGCGAGAAGCGGAAGATGTCCAGCGCGAGTTCGGGGCTTTCCTCGTAGCCCTGCCGCAGCGTGATGAAGGTCTTCGGCACCGACAGCCGCACGGGGTCGGGGCTCGGCACGACAGCCGCCTCGGCGATCGCCGGATGCTCGATCAGCACGCTTTCGAGTTCGAACGGGCTCAGCCGGTAGTCGGACGACTTGAACACGTCGTCCGCGCGGCCGATGTACACGTAGTAACCGTCATCGCGGCGCATCGCGATGTCCGACGTGCGGTAGTGGCCGTCGCGCATCGCGTAGGCCGTCGCGTCGGGGTTGTTCGCATAGCCCTTCATCAGCCCGACCGGGCGCGTGACGTCGGCGCCGATCGGCAGCGCGACCTCGCCTTCGGTCACGGGCGCGCCGTCCGGGTCGAGCAATTCGATCCGGTAGCCGGGTAGCGGCCGGCCCATCGAGCCCGCGACGACCGGCTGGCCCGGCGAGTTGCCGATCAGGCAGGTCGTCTCGGTCTGGCCGTAGCCGTCGCGGATCGCGATGCCCCACGCCTTCTTCACGCGCTCGATGATCTCGGGATTCAGCGGCTCGCCCGCACCGACGATCTCGCGCAGCTTCACGTCGAACGACGCGAGCGGCTGCTGCACGAGCATGCGCCACACGGTCGGCGGCGCGCACAGCGTCGTCACCTGGTATTTGACGAGCGCATCGAGCACGACCTTCGGCTCGAAGCGCGCGTAGTTGAAAGCGAACACGCAAGCCTGCGCGTTCCAGGGCGCGAAGAAGCAGCTCCATGCGTGCTTCGCCCAGCCCGGCGAGCTGATGTTCCAGTGGATGTCGCCCGGTTGCAGGCCGACCCAGTACATCGTCGACAGATGGCCGACCGGATAGGTGCGGTGCGTATGCTCGACGAGCTTCGGCTTCGACGTCGTGCCCGACGTGAAGTACAGCAGCATCGCTTCGTTCGATTGCGTGACGGCGTCGGGATTGAATGCCGCGCTCGCCGCATAGCCGTCGTTCATCGCGAGCCAGCCCGCGCGCGGCGCGCCGGCGACGATCTTCTGCGCAAGGCCGAGATCCGGCTGTTCGAATTTGGCGGTTTCGTTCTCGTCGACGATCGCGTATTTCGCGCCGCCGATCTGCACGCGGTCGCGCACGTCGTCGGGTGACAGTTGCGTGGTGGCAGGCAGCACGATCGCGCCGAGCTTCATCGCGGCGAGCATCGCGTCCCACAGCTCGACACGGTTCGGCAGCATCAGCAGGATCCGGTCGCCGCGCACGACGCCGATCGAGCGCAGCCAGTTCGCGATCCGCGACGAACGCTCGGACATCTGCGCGAACGAATACGGATCGCCCGTGCCGGTCGCCGCGTCGACGATCCACAGCGCGGGCTGGTCGTTGCCGCGCGCCATCGGGTCGAAGTAGTCGAGCGCCCAGTTGAACGCCTCGAGCACCGGCCACTCGAACTCGCGGTACGCGGTCTCGTAGTCGGTGCGATGGCGCAGCAGAAAGTCGCGTGCGTCCAGGAATGCCTGTACCGTCATCGTGTCCTCCAGTCTCCGTGCCTCGTGCGGTCGACCCGCGTGAGCGCTTTATCGCCTACGTGGATCCCATGCCCTGGCAAGTCTCCATGCCTCATGGTCAACCGGGCATGCGCTGCAGCCCATGCCCGGTTGCCTCTGTGGCGGCGCACGGTCACGTCGTTGCGTGCCGCGTTCGCCGCGCTGCCCTCGTCGCTGCGTGATGTCGTCGCCGGGGTAACCGCCGCGACTCAAAGCTGCCGCGCGATCACCATCCGCTGCACTTCGCTGGTGCCTTCGTAAATCTGCGTGATGCGCGCGTCGCGATAGTGACGCTCGACTTCGTAATCGACCAGGTAGCCGTAGCCGCCGTGAATCTGGATCGCATCCGAGCACACGCGCTCGGCCATCTCCGATGCGAACAGCTTCGCCTGCGATGCTTCCGACAGGCATGGCAGCCCGGCCGTGCGCAGCTTCGCCGCGTGATGCACGAGCAGGCGCGCGGCGTTGATCTGCACGGCCATGTCGGCGAGCTTCTGCTGGATCGCCTGGTGCTCGGCGATCGGCTTGCCGAACTGCACGCGCTCGCCCGCATAGCGGCGCGCCTTGTCGAATGCGGCGCGCGCGATGCCGAGCGCCTGCGCGGCGATGCCGATGCGCCCGCCCTCGAGGTTCGACAGCGCGATCTTCAACCCTTCACCACGATTGCCGAGCAGGTTCTCTTCCGGAATCGCGCAATTCTCGAACGTGATCGGGCACGTATCCGACGCACGGATGCCCATCTTCTTTTCGGGTTTGCCGACGATGAAGCCCGGCGTGTCGGTCGGCACCAGGAACGCGGAAATGCCGCGCTTGCCGGCTTCCGGGTCGGTCATGGCAAAAACGATCGCGACGCCGGCACGCTGGCCGTTGGTCACGAACTGCTTCGCGCCGTTCAGCACCCATTTGCCGTCGCGCAGTTCCGCACGCGTGCGCAGGTTGTTCGCCTCGGAACCGGCGTGCGGCTCGGTCAGGCAGAACGCGCCGATCACGCGGCCGGCCGCCATGTCGGCCAGCCAGCGATCCTTCTGCGCCGGCGTGCCGAAGCCGAGGATCGGCCCGCAGCCGACCGAGTTGTGCACGCTCATCATCGTCGCGCACGCGGCGTCGCCGGCGGCGACCTCTTCCATCGCCAGCGCGTAGGCCACGTAGTCCGTATACGAGCCGCCCAGCTCCTGCGGCACGATCATCCCGAGCAGGCCGAGTTCGCCGAGCTGCGCGACGATCGCGTCGGGCAGGTGCGCATCGTGGTCCCACTGCGCGGCGTTCGGCGCCAGCATTTCGGTGGCAAACACGCGCGCGGCGTCGCGGATCATCCGCTGGTCTTCGGTGTAAAGCTCGTCCATGGTGCTGCTGTCTCCCGCGGCCGCCAGGCGCGACCGTCCTTGCGTTTCGATGCAACAAGTGTAGGCAAGCAGGCGCGACTGTTCGATGCTCGCGTCGCTCATTTACACTGAGCGTTTTTGCCACACCGGCGGCACGGATGAAGCAGGAAGACAAGGGAACCGTCGCGATCAGCCTCGTCGCTTACAGCGTCGCGCTGGCCACGCGGCGCGGCGTCGCGGCCGAGCCGCTGCTCGCGCAGGCCGGCATCGCGCCCGCGCTGCTCGGGCAGCCGCGCGCCCGCGTGTCCGCGCAACAATACGGCGCGCTGTGGAACGCGATCGCGCGCACGCTCGACGACGAGTTTTTCGGGCAGGACCGCCACCCGATGCGCAGCGGCAGCTTCATCGCGATGAGCCAGGCGGCGCTGTCCGCGCGCGACGGCCTGCACGCGATGGCGCGCGCGGTGAATTTCATGCACTGCGTGCTCGACGACCTGCACGCGGAGCTCGACGCGAATCCGCAGCGCGTGCGGCTGCGCTTCGTGCACCGCAACAACGGTGCGACGCCCGCGATGTTCACGTACGCGACCTATTTCATCATCGTCTACGGGCTCACCTGCTGGCTGATCGGGCGGCGCATTCCGCTGCTGCATGCGAGCTTCCGCTGCGACACGCCGCCCGCCGACCACGAATACCCGTCGATGTTCTGTGACGACATGCGTTTCAACGAGCCCGATTCGTATGTCGATTTCGATCCCGAATTCGCGACGCTGCCGGTCGTGCAGAACGCAAAGACGCTGAAAACGTTCCTGCGCAACGCGCCGGCGAGCTTCATCGTCAAGTACCGCAACCCGAACGCGCTTGCGCAACGCGTGCGGACGGTACTGCGCGGGATGCCGCCCGCCGCGTGGCCGGGCGCGGGCGGGATGGCCGCGCGGCTGCACGTGGCCGAGGCGACGCTGCGCCGCAAGCTGCACCAGGAAGGCCACGCATACCAGTCGATCAAGGACACGCTGCGGCGCGATCTGGCGTTCGAGGCGCTGGCCGACCCCGCGCGCACGATCGCCGACGTCGCGGCTGCCACCGGTTTCGCGGAACCGAGCGCGTTCTACCGCGCGTTCCGCAAATGGAGCGGGCGCAGCCCGGCCGACTATCGCGACGAAGTGCTCGCGCGGGGTGGCAGCGCGAGCTGACGCCGGCCGGGCCGAGGCGCCGGCCGCCGCGCGCCGTGTGGTCGTGTTCCCGATCAACGGCGCGTGCGGCCCGGCCAGCGCCGACTTCATCGTGCGCTCGCTCGACCGCGCGCCCCGCCAGCACGCGCCGCTCGCGCTCCTGCAGCTCGACACGCCCGGCGGCCTCGACACGTCGATGCGGCAGATCATCAAGGCCATACTCGGCTCGCCGGTGCCGGTCGCCGCGTTCGTCGCGCCCGGCGGCGCGCGGGCCGCGAGCGCGGGCACCTATATCGTCTATGCGAGCCACTTCGCGGCGATGGCGCCCGGCACCAATCTCGGCGCGGCGTCGCCCGTGCAGTTCGGCATCGGCGGCGCCGCGCCGCCCGGCGGGAACCCCGCTGCACCGCGTGCGCCGGCGGGCACCCCAGGGGCGTCAGGGGCATCCGATGCGTCCGCCACCGCGGCCGCGCTGCCGACCGATACCCAATCGACCGAGATCCGCAAGGCGCTACAGGACGCCTCCGCGTATATCCGCGGCCTCGCGCAACTGCGCGGGCGCAATGCCGAGTGGGCCGAGCGCGCGGTGCGCGAGGCCGTGAGCCTGTCGGCGAACGAGGCGCGCGCGCAGCATGTGGTCGACCTGATCGCGCAGGATCCGGCCGACCTCGCTCGCCAGCTCGACGGCCACGCCGTGACCACCACCGCCGGCGCGGTGCGGCTCGCGACCGCGCATGCGCCGCTCGTCGTGGTCGAGCCCGACTGGCGCAGCCGCTTCCTGGCGATCATCGCCGACCCGAACGTCGCGCTGATCCTGCTGACGATCGGCATCTACGGCCTGTTCTTCGAGTTCGCTAACCCCGGATTCGTGCTGCCGGGCGTCGTCGGCACGATCTGCCTGCTGGTCGGGCTGTTCGCGATGCAGTTGCTGCCGATCAGCTATGCGGGCCTCGGCCTCGTGCTGCTCGGTCTCGGCTGCCTGGTCGCCGAGGCGTTCCTGCCGACCTTCGGCGTGCTCGGCTTCGGCGGGATCGTGTCGTTCACGATCGGCGCGCTGATGCTGATCGACACCGACGTGCCCGGCTACGGGATTCCGTGGCCCGTGATCGCGAGCCTCGCGCTCGGCGGCGGGCTGCTCGTCGCGGGCGTATCGAGCGTCGCGCTGCGCGCGCGCCGCCGCCCGGTCGTGACGGGCGCCGAGGCGATGGTCGGCAGCATCGGCGAAGTGCTCGACGACGGCCTGCTGGCCGACCAGCCGCAAAGTGCGGCCGGCGCCGCGCCGTCCGCCGCGGGCTGGGTGCGCGTGCATGGCGAGCGCTGGCGCGTCGCGAGCAGCGTACCGCTCGCCGCGGGCTGCCGCGTGCGTGTCACCGGCCGCCACGGCTTGCTGCTCACCGTCGCGCCGCTCTACGACGTGCCGACGCAGGAACAACAACACCAGGGAGAACCAACATGATCGGTTACACGTTCGGCTTCAGCAGCGTCCTGATCGTCTTCGTCGTGGTGCTCGTCGCATCGTCGATCCGTATCTTCCGCGAGTACGAGCGCGGCGTCGTGTTCATGCTCGGCCGGTTCTGGAAGGTAAAGGGGCCGGGGCTCGTGCTGATCATCCCGATCGTCCAGCAGGTCGTGCGGATCGACCTGCGCACCGTCGTGTTCGACGTGCCGCCGCAGGACGTGATCACGCGCGACAACGTGTCGGTCAAGGTGAATGCCGTCGTGTATTTCCGCGTCGTCGATCCGGAGAAGGCCGTGATCCAGGTCGCGCGCTTCTTCGACGCGACGAGCCAGCTCTCGCAGACGACGCTGCGCTCGGTGCTGGGCAAGCACGACCTCGATGCGCTGCTCGCCGAGCGCGAACAGTTGAACGCCGATATCCAGAAGACGCTCGACGCGCAGACCGACGCGTGGGGGATCAAGGTGTCGACGGTCGAGATCAAGCACGTCGACCTCAACGAAACGATGATCCGTGCGATCGCGCGGCAGGCCGAGGCCGAGCGCGAGCGGCGCGCGAAGGTGATTCACGCGGAAGGCGAATTGCAGGCGTCGGAGAAGCTGTTGCAGGCCGCGCAGCGGCTTGCGCTGCAGCCGCAGGCAATGCAGTTGCGCTACCTGCAGACGCTGACGACGATCGCGGCCGACAAGAACTCGACGATCGTGTTTCCGCTGCCGATCGATCTGCTGGGGGCGTTGCTGGAGCGGTTGGGCTCGCCGCGCGAGCGCTGAGACGCTCGTTTCCGGCCCGCGCGGCGCGGCTGTCGATTCCGCTGGACGCTGCGCCGCAACAGCCCTGCGTCCAGCGCCCGACGCACGTCAAGCCAGCAGCTTGCGCTCGGTCTTGCCGTACTTGATCGACTTCTCGTCCGGGATCATCAGGCCCGTGTGCTCGTCGCGGCCCTGCAGCAGGAAGCGCGCGTCCGACTGGCCGATCTGTTCGGCCGCGAGTTTGCTGTCCGCGCCGATCTCGCCCTTCTTCATCCGGTTGACGATCACGCCGGCCGCGGTGTCCTTGAAGTCGCGCAGCATCCACGCGTCGCCGTCGCTGTCGCCGAACACCAGCAGCGGGCCGTAGCCCTTCTTCGACGCGAGGACGTTGCGGATGCCCACCGTCTTGCCGGGCCCCCAGTTGAAATGCCAGCCGGCCGGATACGTGCTCGTGTACTTGCCGTCCCGCATGTCGAGACGCAAGCCGATCACGTTCCCGGGCGGCACGCCGTAGCCATAGTTCGGATTGCCTGCGAACACACGCACGACATCGTCGAGCGATGCCGTGCTGACGTACACGTCGATGCCGTTCGCGCGCAGCGTATGCATCACCGCGCGGATTTCCTCATGTATGCGAATGCCGTGGAAATGCGTGTCGGCCACCACGCCGGCCTTGCCCGGCAGCGTCTTCGGGCTTTCGTAGCGAACCTTGCGCAACGCGTCGCCGATGCCGTAGTTGTTCGACGCTTCCGCCATCGCCTGCAACTCGGCGGTCGTCATATTCTTGTAGAAGTAGATGATCCACTTGTAGCCGATCTCGAGCGGATGCGTGTCGCAGATCGCGTCGTACATGAAGTACAGCTTCGCGCGGAAATCCTTGAACTGATCGGTCTCGCGAATCTCGTCGAGGCTCTTGTCGCCGCCGAATCCCTGGTAGTTCGCGTAGAGCCAGCGATAGTCGGATTCGATGTCGGCCGCGAGGTCTTCCATCGTCACCGGCTTGCCGTCAACCGTCGCGTAGTCCTTCATGAAGGCGCCCTTCGGCACGTCCTTCCACATCACGTCGACGAATTCGGCCGGCGTCAGCTTGTACTGCAGATGGTTGATCTGGTACATCAGCAGCGCCTCTTCGCAGTCGTTCATGATGCACGTGTTGTCCCAGTCGAACACCGCGTACGGGCGGCGCTTGTCGTCGTAGTGCGCGCTCGCGACGCCATGCTGGTCGAGCACCGCCTGCAGGCGCGCGGCGTTGAACGGCGACCAGCGGCCCGGGTCCAGCGCATCCGGCACGGCTGCGCTCTTCGCGCCGGCCGTGCCGGCCTTGAGCATCAGCGATGTCGCGGCGGTCGCCGCGGCAAGGGTATTCATGAACTGGCGGCGTTGCATGGTCTCTCTCCCTGGAAATGTCGAATCGGTTTCAGTCGCTATCCCGCGCGGCTCACCGCGCACCGGCCGCCGATCGGCGCGGCGAAGCCGGGACGGCTCCGAACCGGGGGCGAATGATGTGACGAAATTATTTCGGCAATTTGACAGCGTCACGTCGCGACACGACGGGGAGTTGATCCGGCGCGACATGTCGCGCCGTCGCAAGGCGGCGGCGCGCGTGGCCATCCGGGCCGGCGCCGGCAGACGGCTCGTGACGATCCCGGCCAGTGCCTCCGACCCGGACAGGTGCGCAGGGGGCCGTCCGGCCCAACTTCCGGAAATCTAGAGTTTCCACTCCACTTCGGCCCTTCATTAGGACAAATCCTCATCTCCGGGGGCTGGCGCGCGTCCCGGAACCGTCTATGATCATTACATTATTCAATGACACATTAAATGCTGACTGAATAACCCGTGGCGGCGACGCCGACGGGCGCATTCCGGATCAGCGCCCCCAACGGAGACGCATCATGGCCGACCACCACCCGCTGCCGGAAGTCCACCTCGACGAGCTGCCGCAATTCCGTGCGGTCCAGCAGCTGGCGTACCGCTGCGTCGAAACCGTCGGCGCGATGCTCTACCCCGGCATCACCGAAAAGGAAGCCGCGCGCCTGCTGACCGAATGGCTGCAGGACAACGGCGTGCATGACTGGCTGCACAAGCCGTTCGCGTGGTTCGGCGACCGCACCGCGTTCGAGGGCTTCTCAGGCCTCAAGCACATGGGCGGCTTCAATCTCGCGTTCTTCCCGAGCAACCGGCAGCTCGAAACCGACATGCCGGTGATCCTCGACGTCGCGCCGGTGCTCGACGGCATCGTGGCCGACGTCGGCTACGCGCACTGCCTCGGCCGCAACCCGATCCTCGACCAGCTGCAGGACGACCTGATGGACCATCGCGACATGATCGTGCGGCTCGTGAAGGCACGCCGGCCGATGGCCGAAGTCGCGCAGGAAGTCGACGCGCTGTGCCGCCGCCAGGGCGTCGAGCCGCGCCACAAGGCCTATCCGTTCAAGGTGCTCGCGCATCGCGTCGCGAAGATCCACAAGCTGTCGAAGCCGCGCTTCGTCGCGCGCTTCGGGCTGAACGCGACGCGCAACCTGCTGCTCGACCAGGGCCGCGCGGCGAAACAGCAAGGCTGGTCGCCGCTGTGGTCGATCGACCGCCGCTCCGAGCATGCGCCGGTGCCGGGCCTGTGGGCCGTCGAGCCGCATCTCGGCTTCGCCGGCGTCGGCGCGAAATTCGAAGAGCTGCTCGTCATCACCGAAGACGACGCGTACTGGCTCGACGAAGACCTGCCGCACGTGCGCCGCTGGCAGCGCCGCCAGGCCGAGCGCACCCAGGCCGTCGCGACCGTGCCGGCCGCCGCCTGACCCGAACGCGCCCTTCCTTCCGACTCCCTGAACGACGGACTCACGATGCAGCCTCTTTCCGACGAAGCGCCGCTGGCCCTGTTCGAATCGGTTCATAGCGAAACGGCGGTCGCCTCCGGCGACCTGACGCTCGCGGTCAAGACCTGGGGCGACCCGGCCCGCTCGCCGGTCGTGCTCGTGCACGGCTATCCCGACGACAGCAGCGTCTGGCGGCACGTCGCGCCGCTGCTCGCGCGCAAGCACTACGTGATCGCATACGACGTGCGCGGCGCGGGCCTGTCCGGCGTGCCGAAGCGCACGGCCGACTACCACCTCGCGAAGCTGACCGACGACTTCGTCGCGGTGATCGACGCGCTCTGCCCCGGCCGCGCCGTGCACCTGGTCGCGCACGACTGGGGCTCGATCCAGGGTTGGGAATTCGTCACCGATCCGCGCCTCGCCGGCCGCATCGCGTCGTACACGTCGTGCTCCGGGCCGTGCCTCGACCATGTCGGCTTCTGGCTGCGCGAACGCGTGCTGCGCCCGACGGCCGCGTCGTTGGCCAAGCTCGGCGGCCAGCTCGTGCGGTCGTGGTACGTGTACCTGTTCCACCTGCCGTTCATCCCCGAGCTCGGCTGGCGGCTGTGGCTCGGCCGCGCGTGGCCCCGCCTGCTGCGCCGGCTCGAGAAAACGCCCGCCGCGCCGCGCCCGACGCAGGCCGACGACGGCGCGCGCGGCGTGCGCCTCTATCGCGCGAACTTCATCCGCTGCCTGTTCGCGCCGCGCGAACGCTACGCGCATGCGCCGGTGCAGACGATCGTGCCGCTCGGCGACAAATACGTGAGCCCGGCACTGTCCGAGAACCTGTCGCGCTGGGTGCCGCAGTACTACCGCCGTGAAGTCGCGGCCGGCCACTGGCTGCCGCTCGCCGATCCGACACGCTTCGCGGCGCTCGCCGGGCAACTGATCGACGCGGTCGAATCGCGCAACGAACCGCCCGCGCTCGCGAACGCGCGCCGCCGCGCCACGAGCGGCCGCTTCAGCGGCAAGGTCGCGGTGGTGACCGGCGCAGGCAGCGGCATCGGCCGCTGCGCGGCGCTCGCGTTCGCCCGCGAAGGCGCGACGATCGTCGCGTGCGACATCGATCTCGCGAGCGCCGAACGCACCGCGCTGCTGATCGGGCTCACCGGTGCGCAAGCGCACGCGAAGCGCGTCGACGTCGGGTCCGCCGATGAAATGGAAGCACTGGCGACGTGGGTCGGCAGCGAACTCGGCGGCGCGGACGTCGTGATCAACAACGCGGGCATCGGCATGGCCGGCGGCATCCTCGACACGAGCACGCGGCACTGGGAGCGCATCCTGCACGTGAACCTGTGGGGCGTGATCCACGGCTCGCGGCTGTTCGCGCAGCAGATGGCCGCGCGCGGCAGCGGCGGGCACATCGTCAACACCGCATCGGCCGCCGCATTCGGGCCATCGCGCGACCTGCCCGCGTATGCGACGACGAAGGCCGCCGTGCTGATGCTCAGCGAATGCATGCGCGCGGAACTCGCGGAAAAAGGCATCGGCGTGACGGCCGTGTGCCCCGGCTTCGCGGAGACCGGAATCATGGCGTCGACGCAATACGCGGGCGCCAACGCACAGGATGAAGCGCGGCTGCGCAAGCGCGCGACGAAGCTGTACCAGATGCGCGGCCTGAAACCCGAAACCGTCGCACAGGCGATGGTCGACGGCGTGCTGCGCAACCGCCCCGTCGTCGCGGTCGGCGGCGAGGCGCACGCGATGCGCTTCGTCGGCCGCTTCATGCCGTGGCTCGGCCAGATGATCGCCCGCGTCAGCATGGCATCGCATTGACGGCGCACGACGCCGCACAGGGAGACACAGATGACCGATACCGCCGACTATCACAAGATCAAGGCCCGGCACGTGAAGTTCGACTTCAGCGACACGCCGATTACCTGGGTGCCGAACGACCCGGGCAGCACGCACATCATCAACACGCTGAACCTGCTGTTCCCGGAAGGCGAGCTGTGGTTCTGCCGCGTGTACAACAAGGCGTTGCCGCTGATCACCGATGCGCGGCTGCGCGACGAGGCCGAAGGTTTCCTTCGGCAGGAAGCCGTGCATTCGCGTTCGCACGGCGGCGTGCTCAAGCACTACTACGACCGGCACGGGATCGACACGAAACCGTTCACGCAGAAGCTCAATCGCCTCTTCACGCGCGTGCTCGGCGAACAGCCGCTCGGGCTGAAGATCGGCCACACGCGCTTCTGGCTGCGCCAGCAGCTCGCGGTGATCGCGTCGCTCGAGCATTTCTTCGGCTATCTCGGCAACTGGGTGCTCAATGCGCACGGGCTCGACGAAGGAAAGGCCGACCCGACGATGGTCGACCTGCTGCGCTGGCACGGCGCGGAGGAAGTCGAGCACCGCACGGTCGCGTTCGACATCTACCGGCACCTGGGCGGCACCTATCCGGAGCGCTGCGTGCACATGGCGTTCGTGATCCTGCTGCTGCTCTACTACATCACGACGGGCGCGAAGTTCATGTACCGGCGCGACCCGGCCGCCGGCCGCTACCCGGGGTTCGTGCTCGCGTGGTGGCAAGGCTCGCGGCGCGGGCACCTGCCGTCGTTCTGGAAGGTGATCGGCGCGGCGCTGCGCTATTTCAAGCCGAGCTATACGCCGCACCACGAAGGCTCGACCGAACAGGCGCTCGCCTATCTCGCCCGCTCGCCGGCCGCGCAGGCGGCCGCGCACGGCGGCAACTGGGGTACGACGAAGGGCGCCTGACCGGGTTTCCTGCCGGCTCGGCGGGCGGCGCCCGCCGAAATGCGTACAATCGCGGCTTCAATTTCCCGGAGGTGCCGCGATGGCCATGAAGAAAACCGATCTCGAAAAGAACAAGGCGCTCAAGCTGACGCACGCGATGAAGCAGTCAGGCTCCGCGCGTTTCGGCAAGGGTGCCGAAGACACCGCCAAGCTCGACCGCCGCGCGCAGCGCAAGCTCGACCAGGAACAGGGCCTCGTGCCGTTCGCCTGCAAGCTCAACGCAGAACTCGTCGAACAGCTCAAGGCACGTGCGGCCACGCACCCGGAAGGGATGACGGGCCTGCTGTCCGAACTGCTCGTGAACGGGCTCGCGCAACGCGACGCGTGACCGCCACGTATCTCGAAATATCCGTTGACATCGCTGCGCTGCCACGACACACTCATTCGCATGCCTATGCTCAAGCCAGTCGCCATCGCGAATAAAAACCGAGTGAACGCCCATGCGTGGCGGTCACCGGAGGCGCTTGTGCGTTAGCATCGAGATTCAGTTGCGCATGTCACAAGGCCTCGCCGGAAACGGATGAGGCCTTTTTGTTTTGGTGCGCGTCATCCCGCCCGGCTCAACGGATGGAGATGACGATGGACCAAGCAAGCCGGCTGGTTGTCTGCCCCGATCGGTGCCGCACCGATGCGATCGCATTGCCGCGGGTCGTGATGCAATTCACGGTCGCGCCGCGCAAGACGCTGACATGGTGCGCGCAAAACGACGCCGAGATCCGCGTGCACGACGCGACGCTGTGGGTCACGCGGCTGGGCAGCGTCGACGATTACTGGATACGAACCGGCGACGTGCTGCGCGTGCGGCGCGGCGATCGCATCTGGATGAGCACCGACGACGACCGTCCGGCCGAAGCATCGATCACGACCGCGTACGCGACGAGTCGCGGCGCGTGGCTCGCGCATATGCTCGCGCGAATGCGCAGCTTGCTACCTGAACGAAGTCGAAGTCGATCATGACGAACGCGCCGCTACGCACGCCATACGGGTACGCAGCGGCGCCACGAAATGCCGGGCGCGCTCGTCGATGCATCGCGCCCGCCTATCCCGAAAATTATCGTTGACAACGCCGTTCCACGCAGACAAACTCGTTCGCATGCCTACGTACACGCTCATCGCCGCCGCGATTCATTTCTCGATGAACATTCGAAAGAATGGTTCACGGGAGGCGCGTGTGCGTTAGCAGTCGAGCAGTACCGCATGTCACACAAGGCCTCACCGGAAACGGATGAGGCCTTTTTGTTCTGGTGCGCGTCATCCGTCCGGCTCACTGAATGGAGAAGACGATGGACCAGGCAAGCCCGCTGTTTGACCGTTCCGATCGGCGCTGCGCCGGCACGATCGCGTTACCGACTGTCGTGATCCGTTTCCCGGTCGCGCCGCGTACGGCGCTGACGTGGCGCGCGCCGCGGGACGCGGAACTCCGCGTGTATGGCGCGGCGCTGTGGGTCACGCGCCCGCCGTGCGTCGACGACTACTGGGTGCAGCCCGGCGACGTGCTGCGCATCGCACGCGGCGAGCGCATCTGGCTCGGCACCGACGCCGACCGGTCGGCCGAAGCCACGCTCACGACGGCATACGTGCGCCGCGGCGAGCGCTTGCGGCGCATGCTCGCGCAAGTGCAACGTTTGCTCTTCGGGGCAGGGAGAACGAGTGGATGAGCGACGCGCTGTCAGGCACGCGAGACGCGGAACGGCCGCGACCGAAAACGGACGCACCCGCGGCGTAACGCGCCGCAGGTGCGCATCGAATGACGCGGCACGCCGGTGCGTGCCGCGACCGATCGCGCGCCGTGCGCAGCGACGGGATGCAGCAGGTGCATCAGGTGCTGGCGGCGAGACGCGGGCCCGTGCTTCGTGGAGTGGACTCGAGGTCGGGACGTTGCGATGCCTGCGAGGTCACCCACGGATCGATGCCCTGCTTCTGCACCTCTTCCAGGAATGACACACGTGTGCGCCAGTAATCCGCTTGTAATTTCGCGTCGATGACGCGCTGTTCGGCAGCGAACAGTTCCATGCGCGCCGTCACGAGCATCGACGCAGCGGTTTTTTCCGGCGTGGGGGCGTGTCGCATCGCCCAACGGCTGATCCAGTTCAACATGCTGACCTCCGTGATTACGGACGAACCCGCATCGGGCAATCGCAAGCGGCCGTGCCTGCCCGAACACGCAACGGCCTTGACCGCACTTCACCGCCCGGCCTGCACGGACTGCGACTCCCCCGCGTCGGCAATTACCAGCCGGCGTGTGCATGCGCGGTGTATCTATCCTAGAAAGACTTGCCGGTTTATGCGATGGGGTCTTGCAATCTTTTACACAGAAACCACAGTCGCCCCCCGCATCACGAAATGACAGTTGCGGGCGGGACGGCTTCGGCGCACGATAGCCCGATCTCTGCACGCGGCTGGACTGACGAATGGCCGCCGCACGCCGCGGCCGGGCATCCGTACCGGCCGCGCACGTGCATTCGCGCACCCGCGCTGCCTGCACCGCGTTCGTGCAGCATGCGGGCGCTCCGTTTCAGTCCGATGTCATCCCGTACCGGCCACGCGCGATACACCGCGCGTGCCGTCTTGCATGCCGTTGCGCGCGCATCGGCCGGCGTGGTTCGCGCATCCCGCTCCCGTTTCAGCCATTTCTTCCGGCCCGCTCCGCCCGAACCGGTAAAATGCGCGCCTTCGTCGCGCGGCCGGGCTGCCCGACCGTTCGCGCGCAGGCAGCCGATCGATCTGTCGATCGTGCCCTCCAACTATATCGTCCGAGCTATCCGCGCTATTACAATCCGCCGATAGCCGGGCAATAGTGGCTGGTTACAGTACGCCGGCCGCGCTGCCTTTACAACAATTCGGCACAACAAGCAACACGACAACCGACCGGAGAAACGCCTTCATGGAATCCATCAAGCGGTATTTCGGCTTCGCTGAAGCCGGCACCGACTTCCGCACCGAAATACTCGCGGGCGTCACCACGTTCCTGACGATGGCCTACATCATCTTCGTCAACCCCGCGATCCTCGGCGACGCCGGCATGCCGAAGGAATCCGTGTTCGTCGCGACCTGCCTCGTCGCGGCGCTGGCGTCGCTCATCATGGGGCTGTACGCGAACTACCCGATCGCATGCGCGCCCGGCATGGGCCTGAACGCGTATTTCGCGTACACGGTCGTCAAGGGGATGGGCTTCACGTGGCAGGCCGCGCTCGGCGCGGTGTTCATTTCCGGCTGCCTGTTCCTGCTCGTCACGCTGTTCCGCGTACGAGAGGCGATCGTCAACGGCATTCCGAAATCGCTGCGGATCTCGATCACCGCCGGTATCGGCCTGTTCCTCGGCATCATCTCGCTGAAGACGTCGGGCGTGATCGTCGGCAGCCCGGCCACGCTCGTCACGCTGGGCGACCTGCACAAGCACGACACGATCCTCGCGATCGTCGGCTTCTTCACGATCGTCACGCTCGACCACCTGCGCGTGCGCGGCGCGATCCTGATCGGCATCATCGGCGTCACGATCCTGTCGTTCTTCTTCGGCGACAACCAGTTCCACGGCGTGTTCTCGGCGCCGCCGTCGATCGACGCGACGCTGTTCAAGCTCGACATCGGCGCCGCACTGTCGACCGGCATCATCAACGTGATCCTCGTGTTCTTCCTCGTCGAGCTGTTCGATGCGACGGGCACGCTGATGGGCGTCGCGAACCGCGCGGGCCTGCTCGTCGAAGGCAAGATGAACCGCCTGAACAAGGCGCTGCTCGCCGACAGCACGGCGATCGTCGCGGGCTCGGTGCTCGGCACGTCGTCGACCACCGCGTATATCGAAAGCGCATCGGGCGTGCAGGCCGGCGGCCGCACGGGCGTGACGGCCATCACCGTCGCGGTGCTGTTCCTCGCGTGCCTGTTCATCGCGCCGCTCGCCGGCGTCGTGCCGGCATACGCGACGGCACCGGCACTGCTGTACGTGTCGTGCCTGATGCTACGCGAGATGGTCGAGGTGCCGTGGGACGATGCAACGGAAGCCGTGCCGGCCGCGCTGACCGCGCTGCTGATGCCGTTCACGTACTCGATCGCGAACGGCGTGGCATTCGGCTTCATCGCGTACGGCGGCCTCAAGCTGCTGACCGGCCAGGCCCGCTCGGTCAAGCCGATCGTGTGGCTCATCGCCGCCGTGTTCCTGTTCCGCTTCTTCTATCTCGGCAGCGAATGACGGCGGCGCTTCGGCGCGCTGCATGATGCACGATGAAAAAACGCCACCTTCGGGTGGCGTTTCCGTTTTCGGACGATTCTTCTGCGATCCTGAAGAAGCGACACGCACGGCGATACCGACGCTCGGGCAATCCGGTGCGGCCCGCATACGAAAATGCCGCCCGGCCCCGCCGAACGGCATTGCGTGCAAGGCAACGTCTCCGCGTGCGCAGCGTTCAGCGACGTGTGCCGCAAGACGAGCGTCGTGTCGTCAGCGCCAGTTGGCCTCGTAGAAGCGGACGTAGCCGCTGCGCAGCGTCACGCATTGCGCGCGCGTCTCCGACAGCAGGCGCCGTGCAGCCGCCTCGATACGGTCGCGGTGCTGGTCGAACGCGCCGACCATGTCCTCGAAGCGCGGCGACGCCGCGCCGAAGTGATCTTCCAGCGCCTCGGCGGTGATCTGACATTGGACGCGCTCGCCATTGACCAACGCCGTGAACGCCAGCATCAAGTCGCGCCCCGAATACTCGGGCTTCTCGTTCGTGAAATGGATCTGCATTGGGAGCCGCCTCGACCGGTAGAAAACGAATGACCGCGTCCGTCGTCCGCTACCGGCCGGACGAAGTGTACGCGGGCTCGCCGGCGGAGGCACGGCCCGCGGGGATAGGCGCGGACAATGCATGCCGGTTGATTTCCACTTTAGACGGTTTCGCGCAGGAGACAAATTTTCCGGCGTGCGTCGTTCCGACGCGCATTTCATCTGATCATGCGCGGCATCCGGCACCCTTTCGGAAACGGCGTCAGTGAGGGTCGTTCGGCCAGACGTTGAGCGCGATGGCAGCAGTCGTGGCGCCCACCGCGATCGCGGCCGCCCCGTATCGCACCGCATCGGTCAGATCGAACAGCAGCCCGTGGATCGCCACAGCGATGCCGCCCAGCATGATGAAGGTGGCGATGGCCGCCAGCACGACTCTCAGTTCCGTCCGAACCATGATGCGTCTCCCGAACGGATGCATGTCGCGTCGCATGCATGTTGCGATGCGGAACACGGCGCGTGCGTGCTCCATTTCCATCATTGCAGGCGGGCATTTAAAAGCAAGGGGATTTTGTTCGCGGTCGCGCTTCGTACGCGGCGCTTGTATGATGATGCGTACCCGGATGGTTGCCGGTCGCACACCGATGGTGCGCCGCACGCGAAGGCGGAAATCCGTCGAGGATTTCAGGCGTTGGCGTGCACCGGATCGGCCGATTTCGAGGAGCATGGGGCCTGAGTGAGCGTTGAAATGCTGACCGGGCTCGACCGCGAAGCATGGGACAGCAGTAGGCGCTGAAGTGCTGACTGCTGTCGATCGCGAAGCATGGGACAGCAGTAAGCGCTAAAGTGCTGACTGCTGTCGACCGCGAAGCATGGGGTCCCAGTAAGCGCTGAAGCGCCAACTGGGACCGACCGCGAAGCATGGGACCCGAGTAAGCGCTAAAGCGCTAACTCGGGTCGACAGGAGACAAGTCATGCCGCAACCCTTCGTGCTGCCCGCCACCGCGGGTCGCACCGACCTGCTCGCGCAGGCGCATGCGCGTTCGACCGCGGTCGGCCTGCGTGCGCACGAACGCCCGGATTTCTCGCCGCTGTCGCGCGTCGCACTGCGCGAACTGCTCGACACGAATCACGCACTGTTCTCGCACGCGCGCCCGGTGATGGAGAACCTCCACGCGCAGATCGCCGACACGCAAAGCCTCGTGCTGCTGACCGACGCCGACGGCGTGATCCTGCACAGCATCGGCGACGCGGACTTCATCGAGAAAGCCAACCGCGTCGCGCTGTGCACCGGCGTGTCGTGGGCGGAAGGCGCACGCGGCACCAACGCGATCGGCACCGCGCTCGCATCGGGCCAGGCCGTCGCCGTGCATGGGTCCGAACACTTCCTGCGCGCCAATCACATCCTCACCTGCTCGTGCGCACCGATCTTCGACCCGTTCGGCCGCACGCTCGGCACGCTCGACGTCAGCGGCGACCCGCGCGGCTCGAGCCCGCATACGCTCGCGCTCGTGCGGATGTCCGCGCAACTGATCGAGAACCACCTGTTCGCGAACCAGTGCGCGGAAGCGTTGCGGCTGCGCTTTCATGCGCACGAGGAATGCGTCGATTCGCTGTTCGCCGGGCTTGTCGCATTCGGCCCCGACGGCGGGCTGATCGCCGCGAACCGCAGCGCACAATTCCAGCTCGGCGCATCGTTCGACGCACTGCAGCATCAGGCCAGCGACGCGCTGTTCGGCATGCGCTTCGGCCAGCTCGCGCAACAGGCGGCACGCGCGCCCGGTGCGATGTTCCGCCTCACGCTGTCGACCGGCGTACGCGTGCTGGCGCGCTGCGAATTCGCGGAAGCGCACAAGACCACCGTCGCCGTGACGCCGCCCGCGCCCGCCGCACGGGTGCGCACGCCGGACCCCGACACAATCACGTTCGCGACGCTCGACACGGGCGACGCGCGCATGGCCGCCGTGCTCGAACGCGTCGCGAAGATCCGCGGGCGCGACCTGCCGCTGCTGATCCTCGGCCAGACCGGCACCGGCAAGGAATGGCTCGCGCGCGCCCTGCACCAGGCATCGCCGCGCGCGGACGGCCCGTTCGTCGCGGTCAACTGCGCGGCGCTGCCCGATTCGCTGATCGAGGCCGAGCTGTTCGGTTACGAGGACGGCGCATTCACCGGCGCACGCAAGCGCGGCAGCCCCGGCAAGATCGTGCAGGCCGACGGCGGCACGCTGTTTCTCGACGAAATCGGCGACATGCCGCTCGCGCAGCAGGTCCGGCTGATGCGTGTGCTGCAGGAACGCGCGGTGATGCCGCTCGGTGGCGCACGCGCGGTGCCGGTCGACGTGCGCGTGGTCTGCGCGACCCACCGCGACCTGCGCGCGATGATCGCGGAAGGCACGTTCCGCGAAGACCTGTTCTACCGGATCAACGGGCTCGCGGTCACGCTGCCGGCGCTTGCCGCCCGCACCGACCTGCCCGCGCTCGTCGAGCGGATTCTCGCGCGGCTCGCGCGCAGCGAACCGATGCCGCGCCGCATCGCGGCCGACGTGCTCGACGCGTTCACGCGCCACCGCTGGCCCGGCAACCTGCGCCAGATGACCAACGTGCTGCGCACGGCCGGCATGCTCGCGGAAGACGAAGCGGAAATCACGCTCGCCCATTTGCCCGACGATTTCTGGCTCGATTGCGACGACGCACCGGCGGCGCCCAATGCAACGCCGGCCGCATCGGCCGGCACGCGCGAAGGCACGACGCTGCAAAGCCATCAGGCCGCGGTGATCGATGCCGTGCTCGCGCGGCATGGCGGCAACGTGTCGGCGGCCGCGCGCGAGCTCGGTCTCGCCCGCAATACCGTGTACCGGCACCTGCGCCGGCATTGACGCCGGCGGCCGGCCGGCGCCGGCCGCCGGCACGTTCGGGTATGCTTGGCGCGTTGCCGCCGAACCGCCGCCCGTCCCTGCCTCCGCCATGACCGACCCGGAACACCTTCCCCTCGTGCGCATCGAGCCGCTCGGCGCGACCTTCGATGCGCCCGATTCGCTGACGCTGCTCGAAGCTGCCGCGTTCGCGCACGTGTCGCTGCCGCGTTCGTGCCGCAACGGCACGTGCCGAAGCTGCCTTTGCCGGATCGTCAGCGGCAGCGTACGCTACACGATCGAATGGCCGGGGCTGAGCCGCGAGGAAAAGGCCGACGGCTATACGCTGCCGTGCGTGGCCGTCGCGACGTCGGACCTCGTGCTCGACGTGCCCGACGCGGTCATGCTCGACTAAACGCGGCGCGCGCTTGCGCGGGCCGTCCGGCAAAGGTTGATCCTGAGTGGAGAACGTCATGACCCAGCAAACCGATCGCATCGAAAAACAGGCCCAGCTCAACGCATCGCCCGACCGCGTATGGGAAGCCGTCAGCAATTCCGGCGAGTTCGGCCAGTGGTTCGGCGTCACGTTCGACGGGCCGTTCGCGGCCGGCCAGCCGCTGTTCGGCCGCATCACGCCGACGCGTGTCGACGACGACGTCGCCAAGGCACAGGAGCCCTATGCGGGCACTGTGTTCGAAATCGTCGTCGATCGCATCGAGCCGAAGCAACTGTTCTCGTTTCGCTGGCATCCGTTCGCGATCGATCCGAATTTTGATTACTCGTCCGAGCCGATGACGCTCGTCACGTTCGCGCTCGCCGCGCAGGCTGGCGGCACGCTGCTCACGGTCACCGAAACGGGCTTCGATCAGTTGTTCGAAGCGCGCCGCGCGAAGGCACGCGAGATGAACGACCAGGGCTGGGCCGCGCAGATGATGCTGATCACGAAATACCTGGCGAAGCACGCGTAGCGCGCCGCCACGCCGCACGTCCGGGCCGACATGCGCATCGACGTGCGTGGCATAATCCGCTCCATCGTCGCCTGTACGTCGCCGCACATCGCATGCTGAGTCGTCGCCTCCGGAAGATCGGCAGTCTGCTCGGGATGCTCGCCATCCTGATGACGGCGCTCGCGCCGACGATCTCGCAGGCACTGACGACGCAGCAGCGTGTCGATACGCTGCTGGCCGGCTACTGCACGGCCGCGCCGGCCACCGGCGAGCGCGCCGCCGATTCGTCACGGAAGAGCCTGACGGCCCACCTCCAGGCATGCGGCTATTGCAGCCTGCTTGCTCACACACCTGCACTGCCCGCGCCCGAACTGACGTTCGCGGCCAACGTGCACGTCATTCAGCATCGCGAAGCGACCCGCTTCGACAGCCTGCGCCGCGCGCTGCCGCTCACGGCCGCGCAACCGCGCGCCCCTCCGATCGCGTCCTGATTCGTCGTCAATGCCCGTGATGCCATAAAGCATTGCGTGGCCCGCGCACGCCGCCGGCGTGCGCGGCCTGTCACGTTTCGAAGGACGATCATGTGTCACCGTATTGCGCGCGGCGTCGTGCCGTGCGTGCGGCTGGCTGCTTCCGGTTCGTACTGTCGCGCCGACATTCGCTCGCGGGCGAGCGTCCGGCCGCACACGTTCGCGCTGGTGCCGGCCGCCACCGGTGCTGCTGAGAGGGTGCTCATGCATCCGTCCGTCGAATCCGTGTCGCTCCATCCGATTCGCTATTCGCACACTCGATCATGAATACCACCTCTTTCATTCGCGGCGCGCTCGCCGCGCTCGGCTTCGTCGTCTTCCAGGCCGCCCAGGCCCACGCGCTCCCGAAGACGCAGACACCCGCCGCCGACGCCACGCTTTCGGTCGCGCCGCACGCGGTCACGATCGGTTTCAGCGAAGCGCTCGAGCCCGCTTTCAGCTCGATCGCCGTCACCGACAGCCGTGGGCAATCGGTCGTCGACGGGAAATCGTCCGTCGATGCAGGCAACCGGAAACGCATGCAGGTCGCGTTGACCAATCTGACGGCCGGTACGTATACGGTCGCGTGGATCGCGGTGGCCAGCGACGGCCATCGCACTCAAGGCCACTACGCGTTCACGCTGAAATGATGTCCGCGATGCGCATCGGCGTTCCGCACCGGTCGCGTCGCCCCCTTTCCCGCTGCATCTACCCATCAGGAAAACCACCCATGAAGCGCTCGATTCCGACCGGCCTGCTGTTCGCACTGCTGGCGCTGCAAGCCTCCGCCACGTTCGCCGCGCCGGCCGTGCAGGCAGAAAACTGCTGGATTCGCGCGATGCCGGCAACCGTGCCGTCATCCGGCTACTTCACGCTGAAGAACGACGGCGACGCGCCCGTCACGCTGACGGGCCTCGACTCGCCCGCGTACGGGATGGCGATGCTGCACGAAACGCAAACGAGCGGCAGCACCGCGAAGATGGTCCATGTCGACGCCGTCGAAGTGCCCGCGCACGGCACGGTGACCTTCAAGCCGAAGAGCTATCACGTGATGCTGGAGCAACCGCGCCAGGCCGTCGCGCCCGGCGCGAAGGTGCCGTTCCGGCTGCATTTCGCGGACGGCTCGACGGTGTCCGTGACCTGCGACGCCAAGGCGCCGACCTACGCCGGCCAGTAACGTCCACCGCCCCCGATCGAAGGAGATGCACATGAAACATCGCCTGCCGCTGGCCGACCTGATCGTCCGCTACCGGACGCCGCTGAACGTCGCCGTGATGATCGTCTGCGGCATATGGGCCGGGTGGATCGCGTGGATGACGCGGCCCGCCGCGATCGATACGCCGCCGTCGATCCCGGCGTACTGCATGCGCGACGCAAGCTGACGCACCGCGACGGTACGGTTCCGGCGCAAGCCTGCGCCAATTATTGGCGTGGCATCATCGGTTCATCCCGACCGCCGGAACCGCCTCTCGGAGCGCCGCATGTCCATTCAGACCTGGATGCTGTTTGCCGCAGCCTATCTCGCCACGACGCTGTCGCCGGGGCCGAACGTGCTGCTCGTCATCCGCAACACGGTGCGCTACGGCACGCACGGCACGGCCGCGACGATCGCGGGCAACCTCGTCGCGCAAGGGGTGGTCGTTGTACTCGTCGCGCTCGGCGTCGGCGCGGTGCTGGCCGCGATGCCGCCGCTGTTCGTCGCGATGAAGGTGGTCGGTGCCGCGTACCTGATGTTCCTGGGTGTCCGGCAGTTGCGCGGCGACCGCAAGGCCGCCGCTACGACCGGGGAAGCGGAAATCGCCGCGCCCGACCGCGGGAAACTGTTCCGCGAAGCGTTGTTCGTATCGGGCAGCAATCCGAAGACGATGATTTTCCTGTCGGCGTTCATGCCGCAGTTCATCGTGCACGACCGCCCGCTCGCGCTGCAATTCGTCGTGATGTACGCGACGATCGCGTGCACGGTGGTGATCATTCACAGCGTCTATTCGGCCGGCGTGCGCCGGTTCCATCGCGGCTTCGGCATGAGCCGCGCGGTGCGTGCGCTCAAGCGTGCGAGCGGGCTGCTGTTCGTCGGACTCGGGATCAGACTGCTGACTGCGCGGCAGGCCTAAGCTGACGCGCGCCCGTCAGCGCGTGTGTGCGGCCAGCTCGGCCGCGATCTCGCCGAACGACGGCCGCGCATCGATTGCTTCGTTCAGGCAGGCCACCGCGAGCGTATCGAGCGCGTGTCTGCCAGCCGACGTGCGCGGCTCGCATCGCTCGAGCAACTCGCCGAGCAGATAGCCGAACGCCCGCACCTCGAGCCGTTCGAACCCGGCAGCGCGCGTGCGATCGGTCGCATCGTAGAGCGACGCCGCGCCGAAATCCCCGAGCAGCGCGCCGCCGGCGCCGTCGTGCAGGATGTTGTGCGCATACAGGTCGCCATGCATGATGCCGCGTGCGTGCAGATGGCCTGCCACCGACGCGATGCCATGCGCGATCCGCACCGCCTCCACCGGCGTGAATCTCGCGTCGGCCGCATACACGTCGCGCGTGCAGGTCGCGAAGCTCGGTGGCCCGGCGAGGTTCGTGAGCGCGGGATCGACCAGTTCCATCACGAGGCCGTGCGTGCCGTCCGGATGCCCGCTTACCTTGCCGATCACCGGAATCATGTTCGGGTGGCGGCCGGCGTGCAGGCACGCGGCCATTTCGCAATCGGGCAGGCCGTCGCTCGTCACCGCGCCCTTGAACAGCTTGACCGCGACCGCCCGTGACGGATGCCCGTCCACACGCCACTGCGCGCGGTAAATGACGCCCGACGCACCCTCGCCCAGCTTCTGCTCGCATGCCAGCGATGCCCAGTCGACGTCCGCGACCTCGGGCCCGGCCGACGCAGCGGCTTCCGGCGCGGCGCCGAACGGGTTGCCTGCGGTGGCGAGCCATGCGAGGCGCGGCAGGCGCAGCAACCAGTCGGGCAGCGCGTCCAGCCGGTTCGCTGACAGCCGCACCAGTTCGAGCGCGCGGCATGCGGCCATCTCCGCCGGCAGCGCGCGCAGCCGGTTGCCCGCGAGCATCAGCTTCTGCAGCCGCGAGCAATCGCCGATATCGGCCGGCAGTGCGTCGATTGCGTTGTCGGTGAGGATCAGCCAGCGCAGCGCGCGCGGCAGCGACCCGCTCGGCACCGTTTGAATCCGGTTCGCCTTGAAGCCGATCATGTCGAGTTGCCCGCACGCGCCGAGCACATCGGGGAACGCGGTGAAGCGGTTGCCGGACGCGAACAGGATGCGCAGGCGGTGCAGCCGCGGCAGGTCGTCCGGCAGCGCGGAGAGCGCATTGCCGGTCAGGTCGAGCACTTCGAGCGTGTCGGCAAGATCGAAGATCGCGCGCGGGAATTCCGTCAACCCGCACGCGAGCTTGAGTTGCCGTGCGCCGGCAAGTTGCCCGGCCTGCAGTTGTTCGAGGGTGTGTGTCACGCGGAGAAAACGGGTGGCGGTTGCGACGATCGTCGGGTCGATCGCCCGAATTCTACCGGGATCGCCTGCGTGCATGCCTTCAATGTGTCACACCCCCTTCACAAACGCGCAACGTCGCGTTAGAATTGCGCCCCTTGCAGTGCCGACGTGGTGAAATTGGTAGACACGCTATCTTGAGGGGGTAGTGGCGAAAGCTGTGCGAGTTCGAGTCTCGCCGTCGGCACCAGATGCGGTTTCCCCGCATGCACCGCAATTCCGGAAACCCGCGACAGCATGACGCTTCGCGGGTTTTTTGTTTTTTGATGTTCGGCCACGGCAGGTAGTCGCCGGAAAAAGTGCCTGGGCAATTTCACCCGCCGTTGTCTCGTCACCTTCGCAATGTCGGGCTGTCGCATCCATCCCTGTCGATCAGACGGCGCCCGGCCTCAGTCGAAGACTGTTCAGGAATGTGTCCCACACTTGCAGCGCACCAGCCTCGTCCACCGGCGACGTTGCTTCATCCCGCGTCAAATCGGGCGTCCTTGCGCCGAGTATCAACTGAATGGCGGTATGGGGTTTCGCCAGCGTGCTCGGATCGCCCGGTGCAAGCAGGTAGAAGCGATACGAGGTGATGTCGCCGTCGTTCAGTTCGAACAACACTTCTTCGGCGTCCATTCCCGCCACCGTGCGCTTGCCTTTCCGCACGATGCGGTAGCTGCCGTTTGACAGCCGGTTAAGTTGTGACCGCAGTTCGGGCAGTGTCCTGGTCAGCGGTGATTTCTGATCCACGTCCACCGCATCGCGCATATGGATCACCAGCAGCGCCGGACGACCCGGCATCAGTGCGAACGACTGAGACACTTCCTCTGTAGAAGTCGACGAACCCGTGGCAATCCCGCCGTCGAAGCAGAATCCCGATTCGGTCGGCACCGACCAGTTATCACGCGCCTTGATCCGGCGATAGATGCCGTTGTAGATATCTTCTGCCTGATCAATTGCCGTCGACCCGATACTGCCGGTTGTATGAAATAGCGTTCTATTTTCGTAGATATACCCTTCGGCGTCGAATGGCAGGGCAACGCCTTCCGTGTACGCCGTCTGGTAAATGAATACCCTGGATTCACCCGTCGGCGCGAACGATTTTTCCAGCCATACGCGAGACAAAGATTCGTTTCCGCTGCCCGGGTCGAAGCGCTTCCTTGTCTTGAGTTTCTTCTCCAGCTCCGCAACCTTTGCCTGATACGTCGCAGGCGATACGTTGTATTGCGTCTCCATTTTCTCGCCTTGAAACTCGTACCGCTCATTCGTGATTGCGCTTGCCGCTGGCCGGTCGAACACGAAGCGGCCGACGCACCACGGACGCAGGTTGGACAACACAGGATTGGAGACCGTCAGCTCCTCGGCGAACGCGATCGAGCAGGCATAGACGCTCGCCGCCAACAACAGAAATCGTCCCACTCGTGTCAGCATTTTGGTTCCGGTGCGTCGATTGCGATTTGCACGATACTGTAGAGCAACGCACGAAGAATATCTCATTCTAAATACGCGGCTCGTTTGCCGTGCCGCGTCAATTCGACGGCTGAATGATCAAATAGGCAATTTCAGGAAAATGACAAACGGAGGCAAGCAGTTGCTCCGGTAACGACACGGGCCTGATCGTGGTCGTCGATAGTCGTGCAACCCGGCATCGGCTTCATCGCGGCCTCGATAAGCCGCGCAAACGGCAGGATCGATTCACTGCCGAGCCGTACACGCTGCAACGCCGCACCGATGAGGGCGACCGGCGTTGCAACGGTGGAAACATCGCATTCGTCACTCACGACACCAGCGCATCCTCCCCCTTCACCGCATACGCCGCCTCCCGCCGCCGCAACCGCATCGCGATCAACGCGGCCAGCACCGCCAGCGCCACACCGGCAAGAAACCCGCCCGTATAACCCACCTTCGCGGTCAGCGACAAAATCGTCGACGACGCGATCAGCTCGCCGAGGTCGCGCGTGCTCTGCACGGCCGTCACGTCGGTGCCGGCCTGATCGCTGCCGCCCGCGAAGCGCATGCCGGCCGTCATGATCGACACCGACGTGATCCCGGTCGCCAGCGAACCGAGCACCGTGCACAGCCATGCCCACGACGACGACACCGGCAGCCATCCGCTCGCCTGCGCGAACCACAGCAGCGCGGCCGCGCCCGCACAGCTCACGCCGGCCGTAAACGCAGGCCACAACCCGAGCCGCCTGACGAGCCACGCACCGCCGCCGCAACCGAGCACGACCGTCACGATGCCGCCGGCCATCCCGAGCTTCCCGATCGCGTCGAGCGTCCAGCCCGCGTCGTTGAGAAACAGTTTCGACAGGCCGAAGCCCGATACGGCCGTCATCGCCGACAGAAGCGCCAACGACAGCAGCGACCACGAACGCGGCCGCTTCGCGAAGCGCACGAGGCTCGCGTTGTGTTCGGCTTGCACACGTGCACGGTCCGCATCGCGCGGCAGCACCCACAGCACGCACGCGAGGCTCGCGAGCGGCACGGCGGCCAGCGCGAGAAACGCGGCACGCTGCCCGAACAGGCCGATCAGCGTCAACGTGCCGGCACCGCCGCCGAAGAAGCCGATCATCACGCCCGCGATCTGGATCGCGTTGATCTTCGCGAGCGTGTCGCCGCTGAAGTGCTCGGCGGCCATTCCGTCGTTCGCGATGTCCTGCGTCGCGCTCGCCAGCGACGCGACGGCCAGCAGGCCGACCGCCCACCCGGCCGTCGCGACCGTCATGCCGATCTGCGCGAGGCTGCCGAGGCACACCACGACGAGCGTCTGCATCGGCAGCATCCAGCTGCGCCGCCGGCCGATGCGCGGCGACCAGCGGTTGTCGACGACGGGCGCCCACAGGAATTTCACGACCCACGGCAAACCGACGAGCGGCAGGAACGCCAGTGCGTGAAGCGGCGCGCCGTCATGGCGCAGCAGGGTCGGCATCGCGTCCATCGCAATGCCGATCGGGATTCCCTGTGACAGGTAAAGCAGCGTGATCGTGATGACCAGGCGGCGATGTTCGAGCAGATCGCGCATCGAAGTCTCCAGTTGCATGAAATTAAAAAGGTTCGGCGCCGGCCGGCATGCGCGCGGTCCGCATCGCATCACGGCGCGGACGGCGCGCGGCACGCAACAGCAATGCGCCGAATGCGACGAGTGCCACGTCGATCGGCCAGTACACGGGTTCGCCCGCGCCAAGCAGCGCAATCGCGCAGTGCGTCACACCGGCCAGCCCGTACGCGGTGCCGGCCGCACGCCTCAGCCTGCGCAGCCAGGCCGCGCGATCGGCCACGCAGGCCGCCAGCGCGACCGCGCCGCCCCACACGGCCCAGAACAGCATCGCGAGCAGATGGTCGACGTGCACGCCATCGGGCAACGCACGCCCGGCGAGCAGCAGCACGCCGCCCGCGAGCACGAGCCCGCCGCAGGTGCCGACGGCGACCGCGGCCAGCATGTTCGCGGAACGATCCTGCTGCGCGCGCCGCCGCTCGATCCACAGATGCAGCCCCGTCGCGCACAGCACGCATGCGGCAAGCCCCATCAGGAAATGCACGACGCGCAGCACGCCGCCCATCGCCCCCACCCAGCCGTATTGCGCAAAGTGCAGCGGCTGCACCGCGATGAACGTGCGCAGCCAGAAGCCTCGGCCGCGCGAGGTGGCGTCCGCGAGCCAGTGCCCGTCCGCCGCGCGATACAGGTGACGCTCGAACACCGCCGTACTCGGCAGGCCGACTGTCGTGCCGGCAATCTCGACGCGCGCATTCGCATCGCCCCAGCCATGCAGCACGACCGCTTCGGGCCGGAAATCCGGCATGCGCGCCGCGTCGCGCCACAGCAGCACATCGAGATCGGGCGCGCGTTGCCACGCGCCGCCGGCTGCTGCAGGCGGCGGCCCGCCGAGCAGTTCGGCGAACGCGCGCTGCGGCTGCCCCGGATACGCGACGCCCGCGAGCGACACCGTGCCGAGCGCGCCGAGCCCCGACAACGCGCCGGTGAACGCGAACAGCACGAGCCACGGCGAGCCCCACAGGCCGATCCACGCGTGCAGGTCGAACAGCGCGGCGCGCAATCCTTTGCCGCGCCGGATGCGCGCCGCGTCGGGCCAGCGCCGGTGATGCACGACCACGCCCGCAACGATGAGCACGAGCAGCACGATCCCCCACAGGCTCACGAAGATGCGCCCGGGAAAGCCCGCGAACAGCGTCTTGTGCAGCGTGACGAGCACCGCCGCGCGTCCGCTGTCGGCCAGCCGCTCGCCGGTCGCCGGGTCGAGCGCCAGCGTGCACGCCTGGCGCGCGTCGCAGAAACGGATCGCCGGATCGTCCGGTTGCGGCAGCACGATGCGCGCCTCGCGCAACGGCACGCCGAGCGCCGCCGCGCGCGCGACGAGTTCATTCAGCGGCAGCAACGGCCGCGCGACGGCGACCGACGATGGCCGCCACCAGCCCTGCATCGAATCGGTCGCGAGGCTCCACGTGCCGCTGAACAGCACGACGAACAGCACCACGCCGAACAGCGCACCGGCGCCGCGATGCAGCGCACGCCAGCGCGAACGCAATGAGGCGTCCATGTCAGCGCCCTCCCCACAGCAACGCGCATGGCACGAGCACCGCGAGCCATATGCAGGCACGCCACGCGGCCTGCCGCCGCCCGGGCGCGACGAGCACCCACAGCAGCGCGGCAACGCCCGCCGCAAGCGACAGCAGCACGGCCGCGTAGAGCCGGTTCAGGCCGTCGGCCGGGTAATGACGGGCCAGCGTGACCGCCAGCGCGACCGCGCCCGGCAGCACGCCGCCGATCGCCAGCGCCGCCCGCGTCCCCCAGCCGCCCGCCATCAGAACTGCCCGCGCACGGTCAGCATCACGTTGCGCGGTTCTCCGTAACGGTTGTTCCAGCCAGGCTGGCTCAGGCTCAGGTAGTACTTGCGGTCGAACAGGTTGTTGACGTTGACCGCCGCGCTCCAGTGCTTGTCGTAGCGGTAGCCGAGCCGCACGCTCGCGAGCGCGTAGCCGCCCTGGCTCAGCGTGACGCCGTTGGCCTGCGCCGAGTAACTGCTCTGCACCTGCACGCCGCCGCCGATGCTCCAGCGCCGCTCCTGCCACGGCAGGTCGTAGTTCGTCCACAGCCGGAACAGGTGGCGCGGGTTCAGCAGCGGCGCGAACGACGAGCCCGCGTTCGCGAGGTTGTCGGCGTAGCTCATCGTGTCGTACGTGTAGCTCGCCCATATGCTCCACCACGGCGTGATGTGGCCGTTCGCCTCGAATTCGAAGCCCTGGCTGCGCACGCTGCCGCCGTTCACGTAGTAGCAGTTCGGCCCCGCGCACGGATGCGCGAGATCGACCTGCGGGTTGTTGTCGAGGTCGATGCGGAACGCCGCGAGCGACACGTTCAGCTTGCCGCCCGCCAGTTCGCCCTTCACGCCCGTCTCGTAGGTGCGCCCCTTCACCGGCGTCAGGATGCCGCCGCCCCACATCGACTTGGTTTGCGGCTGGAACACTTCCGCGTAGCTCGCGTACCACGACCAGTCGCGCGCGAAATCCCAGATCAGCCCGCCGTACGGCGTGAACTGGTGGCCGGTGTTGTAGTGCGCGCCGAGGCTGTCCTGGTTCCACCAGCTCAGGCGGCCGCCGAGCACGAGCGTGACGGGTTCCGCGAGCTTGATGCGGCCAAGCCCGTACACGCCCTTCTGCGAAATGTCGTTCTGCTGCGACTGCTGGTACGGGCCGACATCCGGCTCGGGCACGCTGCTCGGGTTCCAGCGGTACACGTTCACCGGCGTGCCGACCACGTTGCCCTGCAATTGCGCCGACATCTGCCCGCTGCTGCTGTTCGCGTAGGTCACGCCGAACAGCAGGTCGTGCGTGAGACCGAACGCATGCACCGGGCCCTGCACGTTCGCATCGACGCTGCGGCTGTAGCTGCTGAACTGGTACGCGCCGCCCATGAGCGCACCGCCCGCGCCGGTCGCCGGATCGATCGCGCCGAACGAGCCCGCGTACTTCAGGTCCGAGCGCACGCTCTGGTATTCGCCGCTGACCTTCGCCTTCCAGCCGGCGCCGAGCTTCTGCTCAACCGACGCGAACGCGCGCGTCGTGTCCCAGTCGAAGTGGCCCCACGCGGTGTCGAGGAACGTCGAGCGCGACAGGCCGAGGCTCGAGCCGTCGCGGGCCATCGGCACGCCGGACATGTCGGGTATCGAACGCGTCGTCTGGTATTGCGCGCCGAACGTGAGCAGCGTGTCGCGCGTCACGTCGACTTCCGTGATCCCGTAGATCGAGCGCGTGTCCTGCTTCGCGTGGTCGTAGAAGAAATGGCGATCCTCGTATGCGGCGACGAGCCGGCTGCGCACGGTGCCGGCCGCATTGAGCGGGCCGCCGATGTCGGCTTCCGCGCGATAGCGGTCCCAGCTGCCGACGCTCACGCTCGCGTTCGCGGAAAACTGGTACTGCGGCCGCTTGCGCACGAGGTTGACCGTCGCGGCCGGGTTGCCCGAGCCGTGCAGCAGGCCGTTCGCGCCGCGCAGGATTTCCACGCGTTCGTATACGGAGATGTCCTGCGGCGCGCTCGCCATGTCGCCGATCACCACCGGCACGCCGTCGAATTCGAACGAATCGACCTTGAAGCCGCGCACGAAATATGCGGTGGTGAGCAGTACGTACGGCTGCACGGTCACGCCAGCCGATTGCTGCATCACCTCGTCGAGCGAGAACAGGTTCTGCTGGTCGATCCGCTCGCGCGTCGTCACGCTGACCGACTGCGGAATCTCCCTCAACGCCAGCGGCATCTTGCCGACCGTCGCCACCGACGGATCGTCGGCCACGCCTCGCGACGCGGTCACCGAAATCGCCTTCAGCTCGCCCGCGGCGGGCTTCGCGGCGGTCGCGTCCTCCTTCCGGACTTCCGCGCCGGCCGCCGACGCAGACGCCGACGCCGGCGCCGTCTCGGCGAACGCCGCCGCCGGATGCGCGGCGATCAGCAGGCCCAGATACAACGACGGACGCCAGCGCCCTCGCCCCACACGGGCGACGCGCGCGCCCTTCGACCTTGATCTCCCAGGTTCCAGCACCTCGTACCGCATTCACGCCCCCGTACTTGATAATAATTCTCATTATCAAATAGAACCGGTGGGCGATTTTTCGATCGAGGGGCTTTTCCTATCGATTCCGGGCATGCCGGATCGCATTGTTCACGTCAGTGTTCGGATTCGGCCGGCCGCGCTTGCGCGTCCAGATCGGCCGTCGGCGACGCGTCGGACGGCCGCCCGGCGCGGGCGAACGTCGCGTACCACGCGTCGGTCTCGACCAGCTGCGCGTGCGTGCCGGTCGCCCGCACCCGGCCCGCGTCGAGCACGACGATCGTGTCGGCGGCCGCCGCGAGCGCCGGCTGGTGCGTGACGACGACGCGCGTG